>NZ_JBXWXS010000012.1:0-32773 GCF_059431795.1 Salinispira sp. | reverse complement strand
ATCGTTCCACTCACTGAACTTGTAGCGAATAATTTCCCGCCACTGTTTGTACCAATCACGGTAACTCAGGCCTTCCCACCATTCGTCATCGGGAGTAACGCTGTACGCTTCTCCGCTATCCACGGCGGGCTGCCACCAGCGCTTGCGTACATCCACGGTTTTAGATACGCGGGTAACATTCCCTGAGCTGTCCTCAACCTCGAAATTGAATGTGTATACCCGGCCGTCTCCGTCCAGGTCGTATTCCCCTCGCACAAGCACCAGGTTGTCGCAAATGATGATGATATCGAGCTTGTCTGACAACCCGATGCCATTGCCGTAACTCTGGCGGCGGGATGTGACACTGTCAACTTCTTCATCGCTGCTTACCGATATTAGTCTGACCTCATCGTCCAGATTACCGTCAATGTTGTCTTCTGCTGAGAATTCGATGTAGACCGGCTGCATTAACCAGTTTCGGATAATCCGGAAATGATACAGATCAACATCAAGCTCAGGTGCAATGGTATCTACCACCCGAACGATTTGAACGACGCTGCTTGAGTTGCCTGAACTGTCTGTTGCCGTCCAGGTAACCACGGTTTCTCCCAGCGGGAAGAGCTCGGGCGCATCGTTGGTAATACTCGGCGCAGGATCCGCCGTATCCTTCACTTCAGGTACAATCAGTTCATGGGCGGTGCCCTCACTGCTTTGGGCCTGAAGGGTAATATTGTTCAGTTCCAGAATGACCGGTGCGGTTGTATCTTCCACGGTGACTGTCTGGGTCATGCTGCTGCTGTTTCCGCTGGCATCTGTGGCCGTCCAGGTTACCACGGTCTCCCCTTGGGGGAAGACGGCAGGAGCATCCGATACAATTGCCGGGGCAGGATCCGCTATGTCTGTCACTGCAGGAGTATTGAGGCTGTATGCTGTACCTTCAAATGATGTCTGCTCAAGGGTGATATCCGATGGCTGAACAATTTCCGGCGCAGTCGTATCAACAAGAACAACTGTCTGAACCGCGTAGGCGGTATTGCCTGAGAAATCGGTGGCGAACCAGGTAATCTCATTTTCCCCGAGAACATAGCTGTCAGGTTCCGTGTAGCCGGTTTCCGGCTGGGGATCAACGGCATCCTCTACCACAGGCGTACCCAGTGCCGAAGGATCAACGGATTGTCCGCTGTATTCCAATGTGACTGTGTCCGGCGCTTGGATCGCAGGAGCGCTGCTGTCTTCAACGCTAACCGTCTGTGTGGCCTGTGCACTGTTTCCCGCGCTGTCGGTTGCCGTCCAGGTTACCACGGTATCTCCCAGCGGGAAGGTATCTGGTGCATCGTTTACCACTGTAGGAGCGGGGTCGGCTGCATCGCTTACTCCAGGAGTATCAAGAATGATCTGAATGCCGTCAGGCGATACTGCTTCCAGGGTGATATTTTCCACTGGGGCGATTGCCGGAGCTGTTGTATCCTGCACGGTGACAAGCTGTACGGCGGTGGAGATATTTCCGTGCACGTCTTTGGCAGTCCAGATCACTTCAGTCACGCCCGCGGGGAAAATGGCCGGGGCATCGCTTGTGAGGCTGGGGGAGTCGTCAGCCGCATCTGTCACAAGGGGAGGATCCAGTACATATGCCGTTCCTTCAAATGTTTCCTGCTCCAAAACGACATCCACAATGCCGGAAATAACCGGAGCAGTTGTGTCTTCCACGGTAATAGTCTGTACTGCGCTTGAGCTGTTGCCGTAGCTGTCAGTGGCTGTCCAGGTAACGCTTACCGTGCCGATGGGCAGAATTGCCGGAGCATCGTTCGTAATCACCGGAGCCGGATCCACCAGATCAGTGGCCGCTGGGCTTCCCAGAATTGTAGGATCGTAGGCTTTGCCGCTGTATTCGATTGTACGGTTGCTCGGGGCTGTGAGCTCAGGTGCAGTGCCGTCTTGTACGCTCACCGTCTGCACCGCCTGTGCAATATTGCCTGAGTCGTCTTCGGCGGTCCAGGTTACCTGAGTATCTCCCAGGGGGAAAACGGCCGGAGCATCATTGGTTATGAGGAGGTCACTATCTGCGGCATCTTCCGCTTCGGGTGTTTCAAGCACAGCCGCCGTGCCGTCGGGACCTTCTGCTTCAAGTACCACGGTGTCGAGAACCGGGAATACCGGTGCGCTGGTATCTACCACGGTTACAAGCTGGGTATCGCTGGAGCTGTTGCCCGAAAGGTCTGTGGCCGTCCAGGCTACCGTGGTCTGTCCCAAAGGCAGAACCTGAGGCGCGTCGTTTGTAAGCACCGGTGACGGGTCTGCGGCATCGCTCACCTGGACAGTTCCAAGCAGGGAAATGTCCAGAACTACTCCGCTGTATTCAAGACTGATATCTGCAGGAGCCTGAATCTCAGGTGCAGTTGTGTCCACTACAATTACCGTCTGTGTAGCCATGGCTGTGTTGCCCATGTCGTCTTCTGCAGTCCAGGTTACCAGGTTTTCACCGGGAAGGAATACGTCTGGAGCGTTGTTTGTTACAGCCACATCAGGATCAGTTTCATCTTCCACTGCGGGTACGGGAAGAACATAGGCGGTGCCTTGAGGGCTTGTCTGTTCAAGGGTTACATCCGGCAGTTCGCCGTTTACCGCATTGGTGAACACCGGCGGAATGAGATCTTCATCCTGCTGGGTTACTACGTGGGTTTCACTGGTGCTTCGCTTGGTGTTATCTACCACGGTTACGGTGATGGCATTGGCTCCCTCGTTAAGATCGAGAACTTTGGAGAAGCTCACCTGGGAAGGATCATCCGGGTTGTTTGTGGACTCAAAATCCACCGAAAGACCGTTGATGTACACCTTGCTGATTACATTGTCGTCGCTGGCAGTCCCTTCCACGGTTACTGACAGTTCCTCGGTGGAAGATGTGGGAGGTGTAAAGCTCAGGCTTGGAGGACCGCTGTCCCGGTACACGTAACGGGTATCTCTGGCAATTTTGCCGGAAGTGTCGGTGACTTCAACGGTAAACTCATTGGGACCGTTTACCAGGGGCACATCCGTACTGAATGTCACCTGGCTGGGGGCATCCGGGTTGGAGGTTGAGCTGAACGCCAGATCTTCTCCATTAAGAGTGATGGATGCAACTTGCACATCGTCATCGGCAATGCCGCTGACGGTGATGCTTTCATCGTAGGTATAGAGTTCGGCCTGTGGTGAGGTAACAGTCAGAGAAGGTCCGTCAATCTCCAGAACCTGTTCAACCCCTTCAATAACGATTACCGTTTTCGGGTTGAAGGTCACATTCGAGCCGTTCACATACGCACGGGCAGAAATCTCATACTCACCCGGAGGACCCACGATGGTCAGCTGAGATTCTTCAAGCTGATCCGAAGGTCCGCTTGCCGACCCCGAACCGCTGCTGATCAATGTTCCGTTTTCATCGTACCTTCTGAATTGAAAACTTGCATTAGGACTGCTGATCAGACTTCCGTCGGTTACCGCATACTTGATCTTCACCGATCCGGTGGGGATTTCAATGTCGTAGCCGGTAATATGGGTTCCGTCGTTGATCTGTATCGGTTCTGTAATATCCGGGTTAGTGAATCCTGAATGGTAGGTATAGATATACTCCATGGGATCATCGCTGGTTCTCGTGAAGTATATACTCGAGATGTAATTACCCACATACCAGCTCCCTTCAAACAGAGGGAGAGTGAACTCTCCGGTCACCGGGAGTCCACTCATGGACGCGTATCCTCCATAACTATCAGTGCCGTATATACCTGAGGCCCGAACCTGACGATAACTTGGTTGCAGATCCGCAAGGCTTGCAACACCGGTGAACTGATATGTTCCGCTCACAGATCCTGTGGTTTCCACCGTGGGATTCCATTCAGTTGTTTCTCCGGCGACAATTTCCACAATACCATCGTCATCTGAAACCAGTGAATATGGCCAGCTATACGATAGAGAAGAACCGTCATCTTTTCTAAACTGACTGTTTGCATACAATCTATGCTGTCCGGTATTGTATTCAACTTCAAAGCTCGCAGGATTACTGGTCAAGGTTGTGTAGGGTGAGTAAAAATAATTGCGGTAAAAATTCCAGCCTGCAGGCGGGTTAAGGAACTCCATGGTTCCTTTCAGCGTTCCGGTTTCCGGCGGAGGGGGGGCATCGGGAAAGGTAAAAGAGAAGGTGAGTTCTTTTTCTTCCCCGGGGCTCACTGTGAAGTTCGTCTTATCCAGACTGGTTCCCTGAAAAGTCTCACTGTCCTCAGGGTACGCATTATTCCATATCCAGTTAGTTGTGATATTCGCCGGAAAATCCATGGTTACGCTATATCCGTCATCCTCACCGGGATTGGAGCTTGAATGATTAAAATACAGGTACGGCTCACCGCTGGCGCTGTAAATGAGAACATTGCCGGATCTCATTCTTCCATTCTGGGGTTCATAGGTTAAGGTGAGGCTGGCCAGGGATGCACTCAGATCCTGGGTATAGCTTTCTTCCTTAATCACAGCTACGGTTTCCGGATCGGTACCGAATTGAACATTTCCCGTGCGCAAATACATGCGGGCATATATTTCATACTCTCTGCTGCTTCCGTCTGCAGGAGCATTGACGGTGAGTGAATAGCTGCCGTCTTCTGCCACAGATGTGCTTGCGGTAAATCCGCCTTCGGCGTTGGCATAAATTGTGGCGCTTCGAACCGTGTCCGACCAGTCGGCGTTAGAAAGATCAACTGAGCCGGTTATATATGCGGGATTGAGTTCAACCCCCTGGGCGGAAAGGAAGCCTGCGCTTACTATCAGGCTGAAAAATACGAGGGTGATAATTCGTTTGAGCATACTCATTCTCTGCCCCTTTCAACTGCGAGATCAATATTCATTGCGCTGACGCTGGCTGAGAGAACCTCTCCGGTTTCATTCTTCCAACGGATGAGTACAGGAAATTCGGTTCTATCTGCAGCGAGAAATAGTTCGGCTCTCAAAACAGTAGCTTCTCCCCCGGAGAGAGCACCTGCCTGTAGATGACCGTTTACGCCCATCATTACACCTTCTCCGGGGAGGAGCGAGATGGTAATATCCCTGGCGGATGTGTCTGCAACACGTATGAGGGTGAGTTCCGCCAATCCTGAAATTGTCTGTTGGGTATCATCGGGCAGTTGGGAGCTAAAGCTATCCCTTTGGACAATTTGAAAAAACATTTGCCAATCTGCATTCTGCTGTCCCGGAGGGGAATCCTGGGCTAAAAGCACTGAGCTGCTTAGTAGCATTGTTATAATTACTGCTGTTAGAAGTGGATGACGCACAACTTCCTCCTTAAAAAAACATTTGTGTATATACATCTGCCGTAGCAGAATGGGTAAATAAATGTGTTTTTAATTTTGGAAGTTTTTAGCTATTATATCGTTCTGTCATATTATGAGTATGTCCATGATCATACGATGTTGTGTATTTTAAAGCAAGTTCTAGCGTACAGAGACGACGAATCTTGAGCAAAATGCCCGCCGTTTAAATCATCTAAATCATCGATCTAAATTCTATATATCCTTTCATCAACTCTCCCACCACACTAAGCCAATCTTTCCTCAGCTTTATGAAGGAAAATTTCGCCTGCTTCATCAAGGGATGGTAGAATAGTTCAACTAATTACCTGGAGGTTTCCATGAAACCATTGCCCAATTTATGTGTGTGTATTGTGCTTTTGATAATTGCGAGTGTAGCAGCCACTTCCTGTGCAACACGGGATCTTAGGTATCTTGAAGAATACTCCGATGAGCTTCAGATACGCCTGCCGGCGATCTACGAGGTGTATGAGAAAGATTTTCTTGTGGGAGCAGCCGTTGAACCGGACCAGCTCGATGCTGCTGAAGGCGCACTGCTGCGCTACCATTTCAACAGTCTTACTGCGGAGAATGCCATGAAGTTCTCAAGCGTCCATCCGGCAGAGAATGAATGGACGTTTGAAGGCGCCGATGCAATTGCAGATTACGCCCGGGCATACGGAAAAAAGCTGCGGGGGCACACCTTTGTGTGGCATCATCCTGCGACCATCAACGAATGGATGTTTTACCACCCCGACGGAACCATGAAAAGCCGGGAGGAAGTGCTTGCCATACTGGAAGATCATATCCGCGTAATGATGGATCGCTATGGGGATGTGGTCTATGCCTGGGATGTGGTCAATGAAGCCATAGATATCAGCGAAAGCGATAATATGCGTCGGACACCCTGGTATGAGGCGATCGGGCCTGATTATGTGGACCAGGCCTTTATTATCGCCCACCAAATCAACCCGAACGCGAAACTCTTTTACAACGATTATCAGACCTATGAACCGGTCAAGCAGGATGCCCTGTATGACCTTCTTAAAGGAATGATCGAGCGGGGCGTACCAATCGACGGATTCGGCATGCAAAACCATCTGACCCTCGCTCATCCGCAGGTGGAGGTTCTGGATCGTACCATCGGTCGTTTTGGGGAACTGGGTCTTGAGCTCCATATTACAGAGCTGGATATGAGCCTCTACACCCACGAGTTCGAGACTTTGGATGAAGCTCCGGTGAATTATAAGCTTCATCAGGGACACCGGTATCAGCAGATTATGGATGTGTACCGCTCCCACAGCGACCGTCTTACCAGCGTAACATTTTGGGGCTTCCACGACGGACACACCTGGCTCACCGGTGAACCCTACAACCGACCCGACTGGCCCCTGCCGTTCTCTGCGGATCTTCGCAGCAAGTTCGCATACATGGGCATAGCCCAGTATGATCTTCCCGAGGATCCGGGCATTGAATCCAACAAGCGTCTGCAGACCTATACCGCTTCCCGGGGCACTCCGATTATTGACGGTGAAGTGGATGATCTCTGGGCCGACGCCCAGGTGGTGGGGACAACAACCCAGGTAATGCCCGATGAGGGTGCGGTGGCTGAAGTCCGTGTGCTCTGGGATGCTCAGAAAATATATGTGCTGGCCGAGGTGACGGATGATCTTGTCAGTGCGGCATCTTCAAATAATTATGAGCATGATTCCTTTGAGGTGTTTATTGATGAAAATAATGCCAAAACATCCTCCTACGAAGAGGATGATGCCCAATACCGGGTGAGTTTTGCCAATCTCCAATCCACCGGAGGTCAGACCAGCCGGGAATATCTTGAGTCTGCAGCCCTAGTGATCGACGGAGGATACCGGGTTGAGATGGCCGTGGAACTTCGCTTTGTTCAGCCGGAGGCCGGGGTAACCATCGGAATCGATTTTCAGGTCAATGATGATTTTGGTGATGGTTTGCGTTCAGGTATTTCCAAGTGGAATGATGCCACCAACGAGTCCTGGCGGAATACCAGCGGATGGGGGCAGCTCATCCTGGAATAAGTTGCAGTTGCAATCCTGGAAAAAGTTTTCTCTATTATGATGGTTGGGCAAAATGATGCCCAACCTCTGCTTGATGCCTCCACAAAGCCGGTGTACACTTCTCCTGTCCTAACAGAATTCACACGAATTATTAGCTAATTTTTAACCCGTTTTTATTCTAATTTTGAGAGGATTTTCATGGGCGGCCCACGCTGTGAGGCAGGTACGTCCTGGATTATTAAGGAGGAAGTTATGAAAAAAGCAGGAATGGCAGCGTTTGCGCTGTTGACCGCTGCAGTTTTGATGTTCGCCGGATGTGCCGGAGGGGAAGCCGAACTGGGAAGTGAAGAAAACCCCATTGTATGGTCCTTTGTGCCCTCTGGTGAGATGGAGCAGGTTGCATCAGGTGCCGATGAGATTGCGGCCCTGTTAAACGAAGAAACGGGATTGTTTTTCGATACCAATGTGGCTACCGAATATGCGGGGGTTATTGAGGCATTAGCCGCCAATCCCCCCAGCGCCCACATGGCATCCCTGGCTACCTTTTCCTATATTAAAGCCGCGGATATGGGTGTGGCGGAAGCAGCCCTTGTTGCCGTCCGCTACGGTTCCCCCACCTATGCGGGACAGATTATTGCCCGTGCCGATTCTGATATTAACAGCGTAGCCGACCTGAAAGGCAAAACCTTCGGCCGCCCCGATCCCCTGTCCACATCCGGCTGGATCGTTCCCATGCTCACTATGCAGGCTGAGGGGATCGATTATCAGACCGACCTTGAGGAAGTTGTGGACACCGGAAGTCATAACAATGTGGTAACCGCCGTTTACAACGGAGACGTTGAGGCAGGAGCAACCTTTGACGATGCACGGGGCAATGTTGAAGACGACCTGGAAGATGTCCGGGAAGTTGTGAAGGTGATTGCCACCTCCGCACCCATCCCCAACGACGGGGTACAGTTTTCCCCTTCCGTGCCCGAAGAGATCCGGGAACAGATTGTGGACGCGCTTCTCGCCATCGCCGCAACCGAGGAAGGTCAGGAAGCTCTGAGTACCGCCTATTCCTGGAACGAGCTGATCCGCAAAGATGACAGTTTCTACGATCCTTTCCGTCAGACCCTTCAGCGGGCGGGAATGGATGTTGATGATATCCAGTAAACACAATCCAGCTGATTAACCGATTAGCTGATTCACAGATGCGGTCCGGGCGGAATGCCCGGGCCGTTTCGTTTACTTCCAACACGGGGTAACGAGACTGCAGTGAATATCAATCTAATAAACATGCTGAACCCGGAGGCCGGTAGTGCTTGAAATTCAACATTTATCTAAAACATACGACGACGGAACCCAGGCCCTGAAAGATGTGAGTTTTCATCTGGAACAGGGTGAATTTCTGGTAATTATCGGATTGTCCGGCTCGGGCAAATCCACCCTGCTGCGATGTATTAACCGCCTGGTGGATCCCACCGAAGGGGCCATTCTCCTGGACGGGGAGGATGTTGCCGCAGCGGAAGGCGGGAGTCTCCGTAACTTTCGCCGGAGAATGGGGATGATCTTCCAGCATTTTAATCTGGTAAAGCGCTCATCTGTGCTCACCAATGTGCTCTCGGGGCGTTTAGGCTATGTGAACCCCTGGAGGTCTCTGCTTCACCGTTTTCCCCAATCGGACAAGGCCAAGGCGACAAATGCACTGGCCCGGGTGGGGCTGGAAGCTCAGACGAACAAACGGGCAGATGAACTGTCCGGCGGTCAGCAGCAGCGGGTAGGTATCGCCCGGGCGCTGATGCAGGAGCCGGATCTCATCCTTGCAGACGAACCGGTTGCCAGTCTGGATCCGGTTCTTGCCCATTCCATTATGGGTTATCTGGAGAAACTGAATAAAGAAGAAAACATGACCGTTCTTTGTTCGCTCCACTACCTGGACCTGGTACAGCGCTATGCCACCCGGGTAATCGGTTTGAAGGACGGCAAGGTGGTGTATAACGGGACCGGAGAAGATATCCGAAAAATTACCGATGAAGAGTTCAAAGAAATATATGGCGAAGAAGCTGTACGGGTCGGCGCTGCCGGCCTTTCAGCAGACGGGGGTGAAGCATGAGATCAGCCAAGCTCGATACCACGGTTATTGGAAGTCCCCTTCCGCCCCTGCTCACCGCTTTGACCTCCCTGATCCTTCCGGGCTTGGGTCAGATTCTCAGCCGCCAGATTCAGCGGGGACTTCTCATGTTCGCCTCGCTTGCCAGCATGTTCGGGATTTTTCTCACCCGGCTTGCGTCGATCGCCAGCGATTACAACGTGGAAGGGGCGGGGAGAATTCTGGGCAAGTCGTTTCAGCATTATCCAGGCTTCAGCGCACTCATTCTGTTTTCCCTGGCTTTGCTCTATCTTTGGATTATTCTTGATGCCTACCGCCTGGCGAAATACCGGAAAAAGCAGAAAAATACCGGTTTCTGGCTGGTGCTTCTTGGGTTTTTCACCCTGGGACATCAATTGTCTGAAATTGATATGGTCCGTTTGGTAACCAACTTTCCTGAGGCTTCACAAAAGATGTCCAAAATTTTGTGGCCCTGGGAAGCTGCGGTGGAGTACGATGAGGAGTTGATCCAGGCTTCCGCCCGAATTCTGGTAAGTGAAGAGGGGGAACTGCCGGAAGACTCCACTGGAGCCTCTGGAGAGCCGGATATCAGCATAGAACCCCGCCGAGGAAGTCTGGGCACGGTGGATGAGAATTATAATCAGCTGCCAGGATCCAGGGTCACCATACGCGGTTCGGGATTCACCCCGGACACCTTTACCGAGATCTGGTGGATTGACGATACCGGCGAAGAGTTCCGCCCCCGCTCCGAAGGAAGCTATGTGGGGGCGGTGACCGACGATCGGGGGAACTTCGAAATCACCATGAACCTGCCCTTTGCCAACACCATTATCGGCGCAGATGGTGCCGAGTATCACCGCATCGATGCCCGGCAGGTGTTTCAGGTCGGCGCGCCGAAGTTCTCCCGGGATCTGGGAATGATTCTCAGCCGAATGCTTGAGACCATCTTCATGGGGATGATGGCTACGGTATTCGGGATCATTTTTTCTATTCCCATCAGTTTTCTGGCTGCCCGAAATATCATGCAGGGTTCAAAGCTCACCATGACCATCTATTATGTGACCAGAATTCTTCTGAATATTATCCGTTCCATAGAACCCCTTATCTGGGCCATTATTGCAGTAGTCTGGGTGGGGCTTGGTCCCTTTGCAGGTATTATTGCCCTTACCATTCACTCCATAGCAGCCCTGGGCAAACTCTATTCCGAAGCCATAGAGGGGATCGATCACGGACCCATTGAGGCGATTCAGGCCACCGGCGCCACCCGTCTTCAAACCATAGTATTTGCGGTAATCCCTCAGATGATTAGCCCCTTTGTATCCTTCTCCATCTACCGCTGGGATATTAACGTGCGCATGTCCACCATTATCGGTCTGGTGGGCGGCGGAGGTATCGGCTTCCTCCTGGTGCAATACACCCGACTTCTGGAGTACGAGCTGGCGGGAATTGCCGTATGGTTTATTGCCATTACCGTGGCCATACTGGATTACGTGTCCGCTGAAATTCGGGCAAGATTCATGTAATTTTGTACTTTTATTCAGCCCGGCCCGGTTCTGTTCTCTGAGAGGTTCCGGGCTTTTTTAATTCTGGTCATGCGTTTGGATACCCGCCTCCCCGTTATGCGAACTTCACCTGGAGTAGTTTGTTTAAACGAGATCTTGTATCTGAACCTTCATGAATCCGACCCCGAATACATCAGCCCATATCACTCCCGGTTCCCCAGCTCAGTGAGTATGCTCTTGAGCTGTGAGAGGGCTTGGGCGGCATCATCGAACCTGCCTTCCCCGGTGGCAGTGGTGTAGCGGTCGAATGCCTGTTGGGCCTGACGGATCAATTCAGAGCTCTGTTGTCCTGCCGCATTACCGGTGGTTTGGGAAGCTTCTCCGGCGCCATTCCCACCGGTACCTGTTCCCGCAAGCGATGGGGCAGCGGTTGTATCGTCGAACAGTCCCTGCAAGGCTTCTTCCAGCGTTTCCGCATAAGAGAGACGGTCCTTGTGCATGAGCACCACCATACGCAGTTCCGGATACGCTGCCGTTTCCGACTGAAGATAGATGGGCTCCACATAGAGCAGAGTACCGTCAACCGGCAGCACCAGCACATTACCCCTGATTACATTGGAGCCCCGCTGATCCCAGAGGGAAAGCTGCCCGGACAGGAAGCTGTCCTGGTCGATCTTTGTCTCCACCTGCTGGGGGCCCAACACCCGCTGTTCCTTGGGAAATTTATAGGCAATAAACTCGCCGTAGTTTTCCGGATCGCTCACCCCCGCTATCCAGCCGATGAGTACCTGTTTGTTTTTGGGGGTGTAGGGGAGCATGTTAATAAACTCAGGCCTGTCCGATCCCGGGCGTTCCCACATAATATAGTAGGGTTCAACGGGCATCACATCGCTGTAATATTTTTCCGTGGCTCGTACCCACAGGTCTTCCTGATTGTAAAATACCTCGGGGTCGGTCATGTGATATTTGGCGTACACTTCCCCCTGCATGAGGAGAAAATCCGAGGGATAGCGGATGTGTTTCTCCAGGGCTTCGGGCATCTGGTCCCGGCTGGTAAACAGCTCGGGATATATGCTCTGCCAGACGTTAATCACCGGGTCGGATTCATCGAATATGTACATATCCACTTCTCCGCTGTAGGGGTCAATTACCGCCTTCACCGAGTTGCGTACATAATTCACACCCCGGCTTCCTCTGCCGGCCAGGGTGTCGGATCCCGATTCGGTGAAGCTGGATTCAAACACTCTGGAATTGAAGTGTTCGCTGTATGGGTAGGAGGCGGAGGTGGTGTAGGCATCCAGTATCCATTTCAGTTTTCCGGCCACCAGTACAATGTAAGGATCCCGGTCGAATTCCAGAAAGGGTGCCACCTGCTGAACCCTGCTGCGGATGTTACGGTGAAACATGATCCGGCTTTCCGCATCCGGATAGCTGGAGAACAGCAATTTGGTTCCTCCGAATTTGTATCCGTACATGAACTTGCGGAAGAGACCGGAGATTTCCACGCCGCCGTCTCCCTCATAGCTGACATAGCGGTTAGAATCCCCTTCGGGATAATCAAATTCTTCTTCACTGCTGTTTACAATTACATAGGAGTCGCTTTTTTCCCCGTAGTAAATCTCCGGTCTGTCCACCTTCAGAGCTTCATTCTCGCTCACAGGTGGTATGTCCCTGATGAGCAGATGGGGCAGGCCTGAGGAGGTGAACTCGTTTACCGTGTTCATGGCGATGCCGTAGCCGTGGGTGTACTTGAACCGGCAATTCACAAAGTTGCGGCTTTGCTCCGGCAGATTGTCGGTTACCATTTCCCTGGCAGCCACCATAACGGTACGGTTCTGCCCGTTAATGGTGTAGCGGTCAACGTCAATATCACCGAACTCATAATACAGGCGTATTTCCTGAAACTGCTCATACACCGAGCTCAATGCCCTCCAGTCCCATAAGCGGGTATTGTCGATAATTCCCCGGTTGGCCTCAACTGCCTGGGGGGTGAAATCCCCGTCAACGGAGAACTCCTGCTCCTGTACCGTATCCAGATTGAATGCCGTTCGTGTGAAGGCGATATTGTGCTCTATGTAGGGTTGTTCGTAGGTAATTTCATTGGGTGCAACCAGCAAAGACTGGAGCAGCCACGGAACCAGTCCCAGAATTATTCCCCATACGGCAAAGAGGGCGGCGAATACCGAAGCCGGGGCCCAGAATGCCCCGGGGAGCTTTTTGGAGCTGAAACGGGAGAGAATTGCCCCACCCTTTATGCCCAATTGCCTGCGGAGTCCCGGAATGGACAGGAGGACGGCAGCCAGCACTCCCAGCCCTGCGGCGACAAGGAGCATGGGCATACGGATATTCACGCTTGTCCAGCCCGGTCCGCTAACCACACCCTGGGTGTCGAAAAGAAGTTCAAAGCGTTTAAGAATTAGGTCTGATGAGAGCACCAGCAGCAGAAAGACCGAAGCCGTAATTATTGCCCCGAAGGAACCTTCGGCTTCCCGGTTCTCCTCTTCAGGATCGGAGAGCTTCTTTTGGAGAATTGAGAGACCTCGAGGATTGGCGGACATGCCGCCCAGCAGGACAAAGAGCACTGCCAGGGTTATCAGCAGGGCGTAGATACCCCGCAAGAAAGGAAGGGTGAACAGGTAAAATCCCGCATCAATTCCAAGAATTGGATCGACGATTCCGCCTGAGCCTCCTTTGATGAATCGGAGGGCATTCTCCCACTGTCCGGCACCGATGAATCCGGAAATAAGGGCTGACGATCCGGCGAACAGAAGGCGGTAGGATCTTCGCATACCTCTCACTGAAAATGAAAACATCAGGCTTGTGAACCCGCCGATGAGGAAGAAGCTCGCTCCGGTGATCACCCGTGCGGCAAACTCTGTCCAGAACCGGTCTGTGTATCCCAGAGAATCAAACCACAGTTTCTCTCCCCAGAAATCCATGAACCAGGTGAACAGGACCAGGGCCAATAAAACGATTGCTCCGGCCACTGCCGGACCGGTTTTTTTCTTTCTCACCGCCTGTACAATACAAAGCCCTCCGACCGCGGCCGTGAGGGCGAATAGCAATACATACATATATTATCTCCCGTTTGCCGTACTTCGCTTCCGTATGGCCCCTTTTAGGCTTCTTCCCCTTCCATGGGGAAACCGGCTTCCTGCCATTCCTTCTTGCCGCCCACAAAGTCAAACACATTGGTAAATCCGATATCACTCAGTTTTTTTGCCGCAGTGGGGCTGGCGCTGCACTCGGGATCGGCGCAGTACACGATAATCTCGTCTTCCTTCTGAAAGCGTTTCTTGGCTTCCCCGGCAATCTGGCCGAACTGGATATGCTCGGCCCCGGGAATATGAAGACGTTTGAACTCTTTTTCTGCTAACACCTCAACCAGGTGGAGTTTTTCATTGGAATCAAGTTTCTGTTTTAATGTTGCTGCATCAATTGTACCGTACATGGATCCTCCTTTCGGACTATCTATTTATAACCTAATACCAGAGACAGCGAGATTCAAATTTGAGGCCTGGGGAAAAAGGAGGAGCCGGCGCCGGATCAAACGGCTGTATTTCATGTCAATTGTATTGTAGAATGATATCATATGCAGCAGAAACTCGAGCGCTTGATACAAAATCTTGGGCAGCAGTCCGGGGGTTTTAGAATCCTCCTCCTGTACTCCAATAGTCTGGAGATCCGCTCCCTTTTTCCCATTCGGGAAATACTTCCCGCCGACTGGGAAGCCGATGTACACCTGTTTCACTTATCCCAGGCTCCCCGGGAGCCCTGGTTTCCTTTTCTCCGCACCCTTCCGGCGAGTCTTGAACAATTGAATATCTATCCTCCGCATGGGGAAATCTGGCAAAGCCTGTACGAAACCGGGAGGGCTAGCCGGAGACAGGATGTTCTTCCCGGGGAGTACGGGTATGAGAGCAGCCGCTTTGCAGCGACCATCCAGGATGGTCTCCGGCAGACGGTTTCGCCCCAGGATTGCGTGTATATTTCCAACGCTCATTTTCTCGGAGCGAGTTCCATTGATATTATTGAAGCAGCTGCCCGTGCCGATACGCCGATATTCTTCATTTTAAGTTTAAATCCAGGTATTTCCCCCGAACGCATGGATCGTTTCTCCTCAATGATCTCTTCCATGCCTGCCGGGCAGGGCGCCATCGTACATCTGGGACAGTCACTGATTCTCGAACCCGCTCCGGAGGAGACACCGGAGCCTGCAATGATACACGGGGGCAGTACAGGTTTGCTTGAAACCGCAGTCACACTTATGGATTACGATGCTGCGGCTGCAATTCTCAGTGATGATGAAGCGTCCCTTGGAGAGTTTGAGGCCAGACTGTATGCCGGGCGAATGCTTTTTGCTTCCCCCCAGTACGATGAAGCCCTCAGTAAATTTCAGTCTTCTCTGGCCATAGCCCGGGAGCAGGATAATGAGCGAAACATTGCCCTGGCTCAGTATGAAATTGCACGGACGTATCTGGAACGGGAGTCACTGGACCACAGCGATTATGCGGTGCAGCTGGCACTGCAGTTTGCCCGTCGGGTGAACGATCCGGCGTTGGTATTTCATGGAGATTTTATCCGCTACCGGATTGAAGACAAGCGTCGCTGGAAAAACCCGGAGGAATTCAAAACCAATTATTTAGATCTTCTGCAACGGGCCCGTGATTTGGGTTACTGGAATACCTTCGTCTATATCAGTATTAATCCTTTTGGTCTCTATTCCGATTTCGACCCTGAAATAGCGGAGTATCACAGCAGAGGCATGGAGGTATGCCGGGAGTTGACCAACGATCATCTGCTTGCGGTGGCGTATCAGACCGCAGGGATGTCCCATGCGGTTCTGGGGAATTATCAAAAGGTTCTGCCATTTTATCAGGAATCTCTGGAGATCACCCGGAAGCTTGGGAACCCTCTGGAAATTGCCTATGCAAGTAACGGTTTGGGTTTTTTCAATTACCTTACCGGAAATTATAACCAGGCGCAGAAATATTACCTCCAGGCATTGGAGCTCCTTGAGTCAGGAGAAGATTTGCATGAAGTGGGTATGACTCTCTTTAATATGGGGGTAAATGCACTTCTGGCCCGTAAATTTGATATTGCAGCCCAATTGTTCGATAAATGTCTCCAGCTTCTCACACTTTTGGACAGGCGCAATTTGGCCTATCATTCCCAGCTGGGCATATTGGTGGTGTACGGAATCGCATGCATTAAATCCGGGAAATGGGCGAAGGCGTGGCAGCTTGGTATTGAGATTGATGAACAGCAGCTCAAACCCATTCCCAATAAAAATGAAGAATTTTTCATGCAGCACATGTTCGACGCATTTCTTCATGAGGCTATGGAGAGAAGGGAAGAGGCGTATAATTCATTTATGGATGCCCGCTCGTATCTTCCGAAAACCAACGACAACATTCGCTACTTTGAACCGTTTTTTTACAACGAGCTCAAGGAATTCTGCCGGCGTCATGAAATGTATCCGGAGATGGAACAGGCTCAGCGGCAGTTTTATCAGGCCATTGAGGATCATGACAACACATACTACAGAGATTTGGTTTCAGAATCTCGAGCCGAGTCAGAATCTCGAGCCGGGTCAGAACCCCGTGCCGGGTCAGAACCCCCTGCCATTGATGAAGACCGGAGAATATGGTCTCGCCACCCCGACTTGCATTGGATAATCCAAACCGCGGAAAAAGAGCAGCAGCTCAGCAAGCTCTACTCTCGAATGGATGAGCTTCAGCTCATCTCTGATCTGCAGGGTATCCTGGCGGATGCATCCCGGGAAAATACCTTGATCCATGAGTTGGTGGACCAGGCGTTTATGCATCTGAATGCCGATGATGTGTGGTACATACGCGACAATCCGGAAAGCGGCGATCAGATCGTCTATTATTATCGTTCCATAGGAAGTACGGAAAGAACTGAACAGCCGGATCCTTGTGCCCCCCGCCTTCCCGAGACCATGAAACGTTTTCCGGTTGAAGGGCGGCTTGAAGTACATGGTAGTATCGTGGTGAATTATGATTCCGCCACCCGAATCGGAAAGGAGCGCATCCGGCTGTTTTCCATTATTGCCAGTCAGCTGGCTCTGGCCCTGGACCGGATTCATCAGGTTGATGTGATTACCCGGCAAAACGAGGAGTTGCGCTACTCCAACCAATTCCTGAAGAAGCGTTCGCTCAGCGATCCTCTCACCTCGGTGGGGAATCGGCAGGCTTTGAATAACGCATTGACCCAGTATATTGCCCTCCAGCGGAGGAATCCTGATCGCCCGGTTTTCACCCTCATCTTCCTGGACTTCGATAATTTCAAATATACCAATGATCTGTTTGGCCACGACTGCGGCGATCGAGTGCTTATATCTGCCGTTAAACACATGAAGAATATCGTACGGGAAAGCGATGAACTGTTCCGCTACGGAGGAGATGAATTTCTGCTCATCCTTCCGGACACCGAAAGGCGTGGAGGTGAAGCAGTGGGACAAAAACTTCTTTCGGCGTTGAACTCTCAGACGCTTCTTTCCCCCGAACAGAGCAGACAGCTGAAGGCTGAAAATCGTCTTTCGGTATCCATGGGGATTGTTGAAGCCCGGGAGATGCCGGCAACTGAATTGACCCCGTCTTCAATACTGGCTGCGGCTGACAGTCAGCTGTACAGGGTGAAGAACCGGGGGAAGGAAAACTACTCCTCATACCGGAGTAGCGCTGTGGGAAAAGGATAGCTGAGATGCACGATATCGATCCAATGAAGCTGCAGCTTGCGGTTTCAAAATCGCTGTTGCAGGACTGGATGCTGCTGAGCAGCGGTAATTTTTATGCGGGAGAATTCAATGCCATGACAGTTGGCTGGGGGTTTATCGGTGCCATGTGGAACCGTCCCTATGCGGTGGCAGCAGTACGGCGTTCCCGCTACACCCATGAGCTGTTGGAGCGAAGCGATTCGTTCACCCTCTGCTCCTTTCCGAAAGGATACCGAATGGATCTGGACCTTCTGGGCTCGGTATCAGGCAGGGATCGGGACAAAATTGGAGAAAGCACCCTTCACCCGATTGCCGCAGGAAACGTGGATTCGCCTTCCTATGCGGAGGCGATACTCAGCATAGAATGCCGGATTACCTACCGCAACGAAATCCATGAAGCGGGCTTCAGAGATCCTTCTCTGATGCAGCATTACAAAGACGAAGAGTTCCATGCCATGTATTTTGGAGAAATCGTTGGGGTTCAGGGAGATACATAGTTGAAAAAGAGCCCCAAAACCTGAAAAACACGTGAGGTATGTGAGTGCATAAGGGCTCTGCGAAGCATGCCCGATGAAGTAAAAGACGCCCCAGAGTACCTCAGCCACCGCGCTTCTCACCCTCGTGGATCTCACCCGGGGAGAGTCAGATCGGTTCAAGCTCAGCTCGGCCTGCTGCTCGGGCTCAGCGGATTTGTATAGGAAGAATTGTACAGGCAGTGGGAACGAAAAGGCAGTAAGCCCGCTTCCCGGTCAACACATCTGCTCCGCCGTCAGCAGACCGAACCGTCGTCTTCTATGTAGCAGGAATCCGACTGGAACTTCTCCCATTCAGATTTGTATGATTCCATTTCTTTCACGAAATCGTACATCTCATTCATGGTTTTATATTTCTTTCCGTCTTCTTCAATGAACACATCCACCTTATTCTTTAATTCTCGGGTGTATGCAAGAGAAAGCCGCTTCAGCTCCGCCTCAATTTGATCGGCCTGAGGGTCGACAAGACGTCTATATAAATGGATCAAAGTTCCTCCTGTTCTATTTTCGCCGGTTGTCCTTCCGCCCATCATACCGGCCGGCCTGGCATTTGGCGGCAGAGAGGGACCGGAATGGTCCAGCTCTGAATAACATAGGACTATAGCGTCCATACGACAACAATGAATTTGCCCGTTGTCCGACAAAGGCGTAGAATATTATTTGGAGTGGCACAGATGAATGAACAACGACTCAAACATGCGGTCCAAGATTTTTACGCCCAATATCCCGGAGGGTTTACCCATCCGGAAATGCAGAAGATTGCAAAAAAACACCGAATGGAAAAATTGACCTCCATGGCTGCCGAACTTTTTCAGCCTCACAGCTTCGATAATCCTCAACGGCTCAGTGAATCTATGGTCAAAATGGTGAGCTCATCGTCCATGGTTTCCCTCTTTGAAAAACCAAAGTTACGCGATTATGTGGCAAGTCTCGGCGAAACTGATAAACACGCTCTCATTGCATCCCTGCGGGAGATACTGCACGGAGAACAGGAATCGGGATTTCATGCCATGGTTGAACAGCTGGAACAGGTCAAGCTGGCAAAATGGACACTGGTCACCGTTGTTCCCGCCTATTACCGTCCGTCCACCGAAGTCTTTGTAAAACCCACTACGGTGAAAAACATTATTCGCTACTATGAGCTGCCCGATCTGGTATATCGTCCCAGGCCCGACTACGAATTTTACCGGCGATTTCGGGATCATCTACGGAAAATGAAAGAGATGGTTCCTGACGATCTGAAACCCAGCAACGCTGCATTTTCCGGCTTTCTGAGGATGAGTATGCCGGATGGTCTGCGCTGATTTTAATAGAGGCGCATCTAATGCTTCGCCCGATGCCACAGAACAGGGGGATTTATGAATTACCTTGCAGTTTCCCGGGAACAGGAGATACGGCATACCCGGCTTATGAGCCGGGCCGAAAAGAACTGCGGATCCGCCTACGATGACCGTACAAGCTGGCTGATGGCCTGCATGGCGGAACTTGCCTATGTTCGGTTTAACCCGGGGCTTCTTGCCCACCCATTAAGTGAGGAACTGGTCTCCCGGCTTGAGGGCAGGGTGAAGAAGATGAACCGGACGAAGTTTCAAAAATTTCTTCAGAAGCAGAATTATGACCACCGGGAGCAGGAGGCCCTCCTTGGAGAAAGCCTTGAGAAACTGAATTTTACCCTGGAGGAAACCTTTGATAATGAAGGGGTCCAGGCATTTCTTGCCCGTTCCAATGATCGACTTGTCCTAAGCTTTCGGGGTACTGAATTGGATATTTTCAGAGACATAAAGCGGAATCTCCGGGTTTCTGATATGCACAGAGAAGGGACGACCCGCTTACATCGGGGCTTTCTCGAAGGGGTTCAGGCCGTACAATATGAAATAGAAATGAAACTGGCCGCCCAACACAATAGGGATGTGCCGCTGTTTATTACCGGTCACAGTCAGGGAGGAGCCTTGGCAGCCATTGCAGCGGGTCGGATTCACCATGAGGGGGGCATTGCCGCCTGTTACAGCTTTGGTGCGCCCCGGTTCTCCAACATGTTCTGGACCCGGTATCTGAAAACGCCCCTGTACCGGGTGGTGAATGCCGCAGATGCGGTGCCCCTCCTGCCTCCCCGCCGTGAGATTGTGTTTATTCTGGCCTGGTTTCTTAAGCTCATACCTGCGTCCGGGGATGACCTGCATGAGAAGCTGATTTCAGCCCTGGGTCAGTATTCCCATGTGGGAGATATGCGGTATCTGAGCAATTGTCCCGCAGGTGAATACGACGGGGTGCAGCTGCTGTACCATACCAGTACGTTGTATCGGGTAAAGGCGTTTTTCATTATGCGAAGTTCGCCCAAGGTTTTCGTACGAGATCATTCCATCCGGATTTACCGGGAGAAGCTATTCGTTATTGCAGAACAGGCAGCATCTGCCGGTGCAGCTTCCTGAGCAACTGCCAGGCTAATAGGTGTTAGTGATTAAAGTTTTCCAGGCGGATATGTTGCTCTGTCACACCCTGTTCAATGACCTTGCTTTTCAAGGATTCAACGAAGTTCTCCGACCCGCCGATAAAACACCTCAGGTTTTCCAGTTTTGTTCCACTCCCTTCGCCTTGTGTGTTCCGGGCAATAAGCTGACCAAGAGTTTCGGGAATATGTTTCCGTTGGATGTAATGTACAGAGCGGTTTTCCGGATCACGGCGAAGCGATTCATCTATATCTGAGGTATACAAATAATTCCGCCCCACATACATGAGTGACCATGGGTTCTCCAGCCCGGCCTGATCAATGTGGCGAATGAGACTGCGGAAGGGGGTTATACCGATGCCGCCTGCAATAAACAGAAGGCGGTCGCCTGAGCGGATGTGATCCAGGGTAAACTCTCCCTTGATTCGGAACAGCCGAAGTTCATCACCCACCTTTGCTTGGGCAAAACGCCTTTTAAAGGGAGTGCGGGAACCGAGATCCATGCTGAACACCAGCTCCCCGTCATCGGGGGTGGAGGCGATGGACATGTGGCGCACCATCCCTTCACCCAGTCCGCCTCCCGGCGCCATAAGATGCACGTACTGGCCGGGCACAAAATGAAAACCTGCAGGGATTTTCAATCGATAGCTGTAGGTATTATCAAACTCCCGGGTGATGCTTTCTATATTGCCCCGAAGCATGTTGAAAAAGGGTTTATTAAATCCGGGGGTGAGCTCAAGGCCTGTTGAATTTTGAAGCTTTATCATAATCACATTCCATTGTATCTAAGCTGATATTCCACCGCTGAGCGGGATGTCCTGTCAGCGGGCTATGTTGAGTAGAATAGTCAAAAAATAGCTATCAGTAAAGAGGCTTGACAAAACATAACCTGTTATATATAAATATAACAGGTTATATAAAATGAAAGAACAAATAGAATATCAGCGCAGCATTTTCGGCCATCTGTTCAGAACCGCCAACATCCTGCAGATTTTTCTGGATCGGGGGTTGGAGGGGGAAGATGTCACTTCCAAGCAGCTGTTCCTGATGATTGTGGTGGGCAGTTTCGGAGAGAACGAGCCCACTGTTACTCAGGCGGCAGAGAAAGCCGGAAGTTCGTATCAGAATGTGAAGAAACTCGCTCTTCACCTGGAACAGAATGGATATCTGCGTATCGTCAGCGATGAGGACGATAAACGAGCGAAGCGATTGGTCATGACCGAGCGGGCCAGAGGCTTCTGGGAACGGAGGGATCAGCAGGATGCCCGGAACTTCATGGAGTTGTTCCAGGACTTCCAGTTCAACGAACTAGAAAAGTTTAACGAGTACCTGCTGCGTCTTGAAGCACGAATAGAAAAATCAATAAGGAAGGAACAATGAAACTCACACCCCTGAGCATCGTATTGATAATCCTGCTGGCGGCAGCGGGATTCATCCTGATCTGGAAACAGTTGAACGGTCTCACAACGGCCTATAGCCGGCAGGTGAATGAATCTCTCTCTTCGCTTGCCGAGACTGAGCAGGAGATCACCCGCTCCGACCTGGATGGACTGCCGCCGGCCCTGCAGAGGTTTTTTAGCTATACGGGGGTTGTGGGAACCCCCCGGGTTCGCCACTTCTCTGTGGATTTCAGCGGGAGCATGCGGATGGAAGAGGACGGCGCGTGGCTTCCCATTCGGGCACAACAGCACTCTTTCATCGGTGAGGGGCGCCGCCTGTTTCTCATGAAGATGAAGTACCGGGGGTTACCCATGGTGGGGTATCATCATTATTCACCCGGGGATGCTTACATGACCATCCGCATTATGGATCTATTCACCGTGGTGCACAATCAGGATGAATATATGATCAAAGGGGAAACGGTTACCTGGTTCAACGATCTGTGCATTATGGCTCCGGGGGCTCTGCTGGATGCGGAAGTGACGTGGGAGGAGATCGATGCAAATCATGTGAGAGGCCGTCTCACACGCAACGGTGTAACCGTGGAAGCAGTGCTAAGCATTGATGACGAGGGGCGCCTGGTGGATTTTGTTTCCGGTGACCGCTACGCCGCCCGCAACGATGGAAGCTATGACAATGTGCCCTGGTCAACTCCCATGCACGGTTTTGAAGAGGTGAACGGCGTTAACCTCTCAACCGAAGGATATGGAGTCTGGCATTATCCGGACCGGAAGTACGAATACATCAAACTGAAAATTGAGAATGTGGTGATCAATCCTGCGAAGTAGTAGAATGTTCTCTCAGCCCCGGCTTATCCATGTTTGGGTCCGGCTCATCCATATTTTGGCCCGGCTCAACCTTGTTTTGGCCAGGCTCATCCATGGCAAACAGGAGCACTGCGGCGGATACAACCCCCACAGATGCTGCGGCCAGCGGGGCGGCCGGGAGACTTACTGCAGCGGCAATTGAGCCTGCGATAAGCGGTCCGGTAAGTCTGCTGGTGTCGGTGACAAAACGCCATATGCCAAGGAATTCGGCTGCGGCCTTTTTCGGGGCAAGATCTGAGCTGATAGTCATGTTAATACCGCTGCCCAGCCCGTTAGAAAGACTCATAAGGAGGTAGACCCCTGCCAGCGCTGCCGGGGTGAGGGCAAGGGGCATGAGAGCCATGCTGAGCGCAAACCCCAGAGTGCAGGGGACTGCCGCCCATTTACGGCCCGCTCTATCCAGGGTTATACCTGCGGGAACCACCATGGCGGTTTCCACCATTCCTCCGGCACTGGTGAAAGCTCCGATTAAAAGAGCGGACATGCCGATGCTGTCTGCCCAGAGGGGGAATATCAAATTACGGGATATCCGCAGTAACTGAAGACCGCTGATGCCGATCATGGCCGCAAAAATATTCCGTCCGTTAGTTGAGAATGTTTCCTTCAGCACCGAAGCGGCGTGAACCTGTCCGACGGCCATGTAGCTTCCGTCCTTCATCATTACCAGAAGAAGTACCATAGCTCCAGAAAAAAGGAGCGCTTGAACGCCGTACAACACGCGAAACCCGAGAAACTGGATAATCAATCCTCCCAGCGCAGGTGTGGCGATGCGGGCAACCCTCATGATTCCCCCCATGTAGGCTAAGGTCCTTCCGCGGTAGCGGCGGGGAATGTTTTTCCTGATATATGCCAGCCTGCCGATTCCCCATGCGGACACACACATTCCCATGAAAATACCGATCACCAGCAGCTGCCACGGCCGGGTTGCCGAAGCCTTGAAGACCCCGGTGAGAACCAGCCCGGCAAGCGCAGCAATCATGAAGGGCTTCTCACGGATCTTTCCTCCGATCCAGCCAGCGGGGAGATCGAAAATGAGGCTGCCGATACCATTTCCTGCGGCAATAAGCCCAATCATCGCAACCCCGGCACCCAGATCCCGGGACCACAGTACATTGAATGACATGGTGAGAGAGGCCCCCAGCTGAACCAAAAGACTGGGGAGGTAAATGGCCAAACTGGTTCTGATGATTTCCCGGTTTTTCATGCAGCACGAGTATAGCGTGTTTGGCAGGTGCTGGACAGACGCTCCCTGTCTCAATTGCAGCTGACAAGTGCAGCTGAATCAAAGTAGAAGAGAACGTCTGCATATCCAAACGGAGGCTGTCTGAGCGTGCTTCCTGCTGTTCAACACGGGCGAATATGAAGTTTCTCTTGCCCTGAATGTTCATTCCTCGGTATTATGCAGTTTATGCAGCACTGTAAAATTTCATCCCAGGGATTCCCGTACTTCGGCCACATTCTCATGCGACGGAGAAATCGTATCTTCGCCTTCACATCTACTCTTGCCCTGCTTTTCTTATTGAGTTCATGTTCACAACCCCTGTCCTGGCCACAAGGGCCTCTGTATGAAGAAGAAATGTTAGATGAACTATCCGGCCAGCTGGAAGCGTTAATAGCAGAGAAGCCAGCATACAGAGCCCCTGGGCGCGTACCTTCCCAAAACAATTACCCTGAGAATCGGGAGCAAGCAATCCGCGCGATTCGAGGGCATTACGGCCACTTCGATGTTGTGGCATATGATGACCGATCAACGAACACGCCCATGAGCAGTTTTATCGTATCCTACGGATACACCGATTTTATTCCCCAATCGGATGGAGGTGAAACCCGGCTCACACAGACAAACCGGTTTTTGTTCGCAGACTATATATTGAATCAGAAGGGAGTGGAAACGTTCTTTGACCCTTCCGCCGTTCAGGCCATCAAACCCCGGGCATCTGAAGTTGAGCTGTATTATCAAGACGGGTTGTGGAGAATGTACCGACCCGAGACTCCGGTACTCCTGGGAGTACGGGGCGATCCTGACATATCCCTTGAAGAGAATATTCGAGCGGCCCGGGCTGCGGGCATGGGTAATGAACGGCTTTTTCCCGATGATGACGGGGATGGAAAGCCCGGTGTGACGGTGAAGCTGAAAATCGCCGGCTTTATTAATGGAGAGCTGTACATCGCACGTCGGGAAATCTACCGTAACCATCTTACCCTCCAGCCCGGAGGCATTATCTCTGGTCATGTGGAAGACCTGTCGGAGCAATATGTCATAGATGCGAACATGAGAATTCTGCGCCAGCAGTCCGAAAGCCTTCAATACGGCGGTCCGGGTTTGAACCCCATCTACCTTATTCCGCTGCATAGAAATATCAACAGTGCAGAGCAGCTGCTTGAGATCAGGGACCGGATATTTCCCCCGTTACCTGAGTTTGTGAACGAATAACGATACTACATTGCGCCTGAGGGCGACTGGAGGATTCCCTGGAACGGATCGGGAACGGGCTTACAAGCCCTGAGCAGGTGAAAAACCTGTGGTCAAAAACATATAATACAGATGGTAAACCGGATTGGTCCCATATTTTTCCATATTATGATGACCGCATTGTCTTTCAGGATTCCATCCAGCGGGTGGAAGGTATAGATGAGTTTAAAGCCCTGTGCAACCGGCTCACAAAGCGCTGTAAGGAACTGAAAATGAACATTATTACCGTGGTAATGGGCGGGAATGAGGTCTTTCTCCAGTGGGAGATGACCATGATGTTCAAGAAGTTTCCCAGCTCCACCCTATACGGGACAACCAAGCTCAGCCTGAACGATGAAGGACACATTGTTCATCAGCGGGACTATTACGATTTATGGGGAGATATTTTTGATAATATCCCATGGATGCATCATAGATACCGCCGCTTTATGCGGAAAAAATTCGGTTGATTACGGGGATACTGAATGTTTCCATACATTAAAGAATACAACATAGCCGATATGAAGGAAGTTATCGCCAACGGTAAGCGCAAACCCATGGAAAGTACCAGGTCCATGAGCGGCCGGTTGTGCATTATTACCGGGGCAACCTCCGGGGTTGGTAAGGAAGCTGCCAGGAGGCTGTACAGCTACGGCGCGGACCTGATCCTTGTAAACAGAAATGACCGGAAATCCGAATTGCTCATTGATGAACTTCAGGCTGAGAATCCTGAAGGAGGCTTCATCCGCCATATTCGGGCAGATCTTTCCCTTCTGGAAGAAACGCAACATGCGCTCATCCAAATCCTTCAGCTTTTGGATGAAATCAAGCGTCCGTTGGATGTATTAATTAATAATGCCGGCATTCATATGACCCGGCGTGAACTAAGCATCGAAGGACATGAAAAGGTGTTCGCCGTAAACCATTTATCTCCCTTCCTGATCACCCGCAGCCTGCTTCCCGTATTCCACAAGCAGAACGGCGGAAGAATTATCCAGGTCAACTCCCAGGGACACAGGTTCTCCGGTCTGCGCCTGGATGACCTTGACTGGAAAAAGCGTCCCTACATCGGATTGCGGGGTTACGGTGCGGCCAAAACCGCCCAGCTCCTGTGCTGCTGGGAAACTGCCGATGCCCTCGCTGCTGCAGGGTCCGGGGTGAGCATCAACGCCATGCATCCTGGAGCAGTTCGCTCATCGGTGGGTATGAATAATGGAAGGATCTACCGCTGGTTCCAGGAACGCTTCATACAACCCGGTCTGGATGATCCGGAAATTTCAGGAATTGCGATCCACTGGCTTGCATCCGACCCCTTGCTGGAAGGCGTATCGGGACGCTACTTTAATCTCACCACCGAAGAGAAACCGGCTCCCCATGCCCTGGACAGGGAAGTGGGCGGGAAAATCTATCGTATCAGCATGGAGATCACCGACGCCTTTGTTCCTCGCGCTGACTATTGAAACCACATTGCAATGGGTGCGACATGAGGCTTGTACACCATCAAAAAAAATACCGCCAGCAGGGGAATAACTCCCGCAAGGGACACCCATAGGCGCAATTTCAGAATTGCCATAACGTTTCCCGGAAGATGTGATGCATCTGGATCGGTCATTTCCAGCCGTTTTCTCAGTGTGTATTGGGTGGGAATATCACTCATAATCCACACCATGCCGGAAAACATAAACAACACAAAAGATAGTGAAAGCCAGCCTATCTCCCACATATTGCCCATGAGTACACTAAGCATAATTCCGCTGAGGACGGAGAGAATTATCAGCACGGCGGAAAAACGGGCGTCAAGCCATGAGACTGTACGGTAGGTATGCATGATTATATCTTTCCTGCGGGTGGCAAGACTTTTTATTTCCCATACCATCCCGATGACGGCGTTGGCGAAGAAAAGGGTGCTTGCAACGATATGGACAAACAGAATGTGCCGGTACATGGCCGGTCTATACAAAAAGGTTTGCAGTTCACCGGGAAAGAGAAGGGCCGCAACAATCATGCCGGACATGAGGGTGAGTAGTGATGCAAGAATGATTTTGGTGTTCACAATACCTCCGTGGAGGATCTGTTCACCGCCGATGGTTAGCCCAGGTCGGGCGTCCTGAATATACCCGGTACGCACAGATCCTATAAACATACGATACCCGGGGAATAGTCCTCCGCGTGTACTACTCTAGCCGATCATAAAAAAATCGGCTGGGTGAATCAGCAGATTCGGATGCCCAAAATTCAACCTGGATTTCATCTTCTGAAACCCTGGCAAGAAAGGGATTTTTGAACGCATTTCCCGCGGAATCGTATACAGAGTAGGTGACGGAATTATCTGTATTCACCGTCCATTCCCCGGTAAAAGAATCTTCAATACCGGCAGACCATCCGGTAATGCTGAAATCGGAATGGAATTGAATCTGATCATTCGCAGGACCGGGCCGGTAATGCCACACCCCCACAATAGGATGGACTTCCTTTTCAGCGCTCTTTTTTGCACCACAACCGGAGGCAAATATGACCAGACTGCAGACAAACGCTAACAGCAATAATTTGGAAGATATGTTCACATCAACCTCCTTCAAATAAATTTCCCTAAGTCCATGCCCTGAGTAGCGGGGATATTATCGGATTTTGTGAAATAACACTATCAGATTGTCCAAATTTACTCCAGCCCCAGAAGAAATACCGGACACCCGGACATGGTAGAACGGTTTCTATTCAAAATGAAGGGTATGTGTTGTGACTATGACGAGGGGTGAACCAGTACAATATTGCCAAACTTCTGTCCGCTCTCTGCATAGCGGTGGGCATCTGACGCCAGTTCAAGAGGAAACTCCCGGTCTATAACGGTTTGCACAGTTCCCGCCTTCAGCATGGAGGAAAGTGCTGCCAGCTCGTCGCTGCTTTGAGAGGAGCTGCTGATGCTGATTTTCCTTCTCATCAAGAGTCGTACCCATGGAGCTGCTAAAAGGTGGCGGGCTGTGGCAAAGGCAGGTATATATGCACCGCCGGGACGGATAAGCGTGAGCACCTCGGCCAGGGGGGATTTTGAAACTACATCTATTACCCCGTCAAATCGGCCTCCTGAGACATCCAGGGCATGGGAGAGGGGAGCTCTTCGGTAATCTAAAGTTTGATCTGCCCCCAGCTCCTTGAGTTTGGTCAGTTTCTCGCCGCTGTCCACAGCTGTTACTTCAGCGCCCCTGTATCTTGCGATTTGCAATGCCATGGTGCCGATACTTCCCCCTGCGCCGATGATGAGGAGCTTTGATCCGGAACCGATTCCGCAGGTATTCAGGTAATGGATCGCTTCCATTCCCGCAGTGGGGGATGCTGCAGCCTGGGCGAAGGTGACTCCTTCGGGTATGACTGCCTGGATACCTGACATGTCTCCGGGCACTTCTTTCAGGCAGATGTATTCGCCGTTGGCGGAGAAGGAGAAACCGGTGGTGCCGAAGATTGTGTCTCCTGTTTTCCATGTGCGCACCGCCGTGCCTGTTTTTTCCACGGTGCCGGCGAACTCCTGACCCAGGATCTGTATACGCTTCGGGCGTTTCCAGCCGTTGTACAGGCGCACAGGAAGAGAGAGCATGAGGGGCAGCTTCGCCCTTCGCATTTCGCAGTCTCCGGCTGTTACGGTGGAGTAGTGTATGCGCAGGAGTATTTCATTATCTCCAAGTTCCGGGACGGGTACATCATCACACTGCAGCACAGCGGGATTGCCGTACGCCGTCCATCGTATCGCTTTCATGGAGTCTCCTTGTGAAGCTAAGTATGATGCAGGAAAGGAGAAAATGGTACTGGTAAATATTACGTGGTGACAACGGACGGCTAGGGATATTCACAGATGAAACAGCGAATTCATTCGGACATATTAGAGAATTCATCAATTGGAATGTAATAGGGAATGGGTTAGCTAAGGTTCAATACCGGCTGGTCGAACAGCCGGCCGGAATAATCAAGCTGCTCAGGATTCTCCGAAAATTTGCCTTCTTGCTGCTTCCTGTTCGGCAACGGTATAGTCTCTTTGAGCAATCTGAAATAAAACACTCAAGCCGTAGCCGAAATTCATAGATTTGCCATAGTCTGCCGATCCAACAATGGAAACAGGGCTGTAACTTACAAAGGGTTGTAATGCCATTATAAAGCCGGATGAGAATTTTATATCGAAGTCGGTAGCGATGAAACCTCCGAAGAACATATCAATAAATGAAAGAGCGCCAGATTCATATGATTCTACCATGTAAAGGCGGGCTTTTATCGAAGGACCGGCTAATAATGCTATGGAAAGCGAATCAGATTGGTGAAAGATGTAGCCGAATCCAAATATCAAGCTAGCGTCAAATTTAACATTATACTCGCTTAGATTATATTCATCCTCTGTGTCATCATCTATCTTACTATAGCTTCCACCAAGAGCGTATCCAAGATGAGAAGACATGGTCATTGTGAAATTTGATGGATAACGTGTAATCATATTGTATACAAACGTAGGAGAGAATGTGCTAAGACTGCCTTTCCAGATACCACCATTGTCCAGGTCATAAGAGTAGGCGCTTGTATTAAAGATTCCACCAGAACCAAGGCGTTGATATGCTGTATACAATACTTCAGAATTATCCTCTGCCATGAGATTGGTGGAAAGTGAAAAAAGAATAAGTACGATGACTAAGATGGAAAAGGGCTTTTTCATTTTTAACTCCATTATAGGAAGATAACATCTTATATAAATTATCGTTGCCTTTGTAAATAGATATTAGGCAGTTTCTGTGAGTCTCCGTGCCCATCCGTGGTTAAATTTTGAACACACATAGATTAAGAAAGACATCTGGAAGATATCTTTGTATACTATCCGTGAAAATCGATTTCAATTCGAATCTAAAGAGGGTAGATAGTGAATCTTTATTTTAGACTTATTGCTACTGTGCTGCGCTTCATATTCGGGAAGAAACAGGACATGTCTACCCCCACGCATACCCGCTTTCGGGCATATCTGCGTGACGTTGATTTTAATCTTCATGTGAATAATGCCCGGTATTTGTCTTTTATGGATCTTTCGCGCCTGGATTATTTAGGCAGGTCTGGCCTGCTGGGGCTGGTAGTCCGCCATCGACTCAACCCCATTGTAGCCGCCATCGACATCAAATTCATTAAAGAAATCAAGCCCTTTGAGGCCATTGAAATTATCACCCAGCTGGACCATTACGACCATAAATACTTTTACATCACCCAAACATTCCAGGGGAATCATGATCGTCCCTTCGCCGTGGCCAAGGTGCGTGGTATTTTTGTGAACTCTAAGGGCAAGGTACCCCCGGAAGATGTTATGCGTCTATCCGGTCAGGAGATCCGAAGTGAGCTGTATGTGGATAAGGACGATTCTTCCGCTATTGAAAACTGGCGCACCATTCGCAAGTAGGCTCAGGAAATGCAGGAGAACCTGGCGGCGTACAAACAAGTTTTACCCGGGGTTATGACGAATTCCAGCACATACACTATAGCCTTGGGCAATGGAATCACATGCTGCCGTTGGTCTTGTCTGCCGTACGAATGTTCACAGATGGAATCACATGCTGCCGTGTATATGGAAGTATCTATGAGCAGACAGTCCAACGGTCTTTTGAATATACCCATAGCCCACACAGAAGGAATGGAGCAATGAATCAATCAGAACATACTGCCGGGGCAATTTTCCGGATTCAAGCACTCCTTGAAACTGAACGCAGAAAATATGAAAAGGCCGCTCAACCCTTCGGGGAAGATTGGACCCCTTCTGTTCAGGATACACTCAACGACATGATTCTTGAGTGGAACCTGCCCTCAGTCATTCAGGAGTTTCTGGATGAAGTTATGGCTCTCAATCCCGCTTCTTCCCAGGCCGTTCTCGACTATGCGTACAGCCGTACCCACACAATGGAAGAGCAGGACGCTGCTTCTCCGGAGCCGCAGGAGGGGGATCCATCTGTGCAAGCACTTTCCCGCAGACTCTATGTATGGTATGTGGCCCGTGAAAAAATTATTCGGGCTATTGAATCCACAGACTAAGGCTCATATAGGGCGACGCATCACCGAATATCTGCATACGCTAGTGAAGATCTGAAGGCAGCACAATATTTGGGTATATTGCTGTTTCAACGGGCACAGTCATGAGAAACAATCCGGGCCGGAATATTTTGTTCGGTCGACTATGATCTAAATCCGGCATAGATACAAATAACAGCATGCAAGCCTGGAACACAACTATGATTGCCTTCAAGCGATCGCACGACGGTAACTGAGAATTACAACCGTCTGTGGTATGGTGATGAGCTAAAGTGCTTTATATGTTTATATATTTTCTATGGTTATATATAGAGAGAGAAGTTCAACATTGGCTATTTTCAATAGCGCTGTTATTCATGGATCGCTTAATGGAGTTCTCCAAAGAGGAACTGTTGCAGGGGTGGCTGTGAAAATCGCCGTACTCCTGGGCACTACACTTTGTATGACTATGCAGACTTTTTTGATTGTAAAATCACTCAATGTAAATGAATATGGAATTAGTTCTGTACAGGGGGAAGTGTGGGCATAAGAGACCTGTTAAGCCGGTTCTGGAAAGGCGGTAGCTGGACCGATCTCATGGCTGAAGCTGGTAATCGACCGGAACGGGTAGTTCGCGCATACTATTTGCTCCAAAGGCATGGCATAGCTGTTCGCTATCGGGTAATTGGAACCGGAGGGGGGCCTGGTACTCCTTTGGGGTCCATGGCTCAGACCATAAAGATCGAAGTTCATCATGAGGACGAGCAGCGTGCCCGTGAGATTATCAGATCAATTGTAGATTAAACCTGTTTCCTAGGCGATTCCGCTCATTTTCTGGATTAGGGACAGAATTCCCTGAAAGACCTGATCCAGCAGATTCATGCGGATGCCTAGTATCAGCAAAATAATCAAGATTAAAGATCCCCGGCCGTTGCTGAGATTAATTTTAGGAAATAGAAACGGCCAGATACGAGAACCGTCCAGCGGAGGGATGGGGAGCAGATTAATCAATGCGAGAATGCCATTTGCATAAGCTGCCAGGAAGATTACCAATGAGAGGGTATCATTGACCCCGGGGGTCAGGCGAAAAAGTACTATGAAAAGCAGCATCAGTAAGATATTTGAAAAAGGTCCTGCAAGGGAAGTAATCAGAAAGTCACGCCGGGGATTTTTGAAATTATAGATGTTAACAGGCACAGGCCGCGCCCATCCGAATCCCAGAAAAAGGATGAGAATGGTTCCCAAGGGTGATAAGTGGGCAAACGGGTTGAGACTGAGCCGACCCTGTGAGCGGGCATAGCTGTCGCCCAGCAGATGAGCACTGAATGCATGGGCAAATTCATGCACCGTCAAGCCGATAATAAATCCTGGGAGGACCACCCAGCTTTGGGACAGATTAAATATCAAATGTGTTC
>NZ_JBXWXS010000011.1:0-64839 GCF_059431795.1 Salinispira sp. | reverse complement strand
TATAATGAGGCCGTACCAAAAAAATTCCACGTACCGGGAATACGATTCATAGGGACTTATATGACAGATTCAACTCTGGGGGTTGAGTCTCATTCTTCAATGGTGACACAGGAAGGCATTGTTGAAGAGTTGAGAGATAATCACGCCCTTGTCAGAATATATCAGAATTCCAGCTGTGCAGGCTGCAAGGTCTCCGGATCCTGCAGCAGTAAAACGCTGGGAGGGAATAACAGCCGTATTGTGGAAGCCGTTGCGGAAGACAGTGTCACCGTCGGCTCGAAGGTTATTCTCCGAATGCGCACGCGGGACGGATTTCTCTCCGTACTCCTGTCGTTTATTCTGCCGCTTATTCTACTATTCAGCTTTATTCTGTCTCTCCAGTCTCTTGGTATCAGGGAAGAGATGCTGGCCCTCGGCGGGCTGGGAGTTCTCGCGGGATACTACCTGATTCTCAGTTTATTCCGTAATGCTCTCAAACGACATATCAGTTTCACCGCCGTTCCTGCATCCCAGGCCCAACCCGTGGTATGTGATAATCTTTACTAGCTAAGGGAATTTCAAAACAAAGGTTTTGGAAAAACCTCGGTTCGAAACCACGATAGGGGTTGAGTATGACAGTTGTTTACTCTCTTGCAAGTCTCGGCGGAATAGCTGCGCTGTTTGCTGTTTTGCTGTTTATAGTCGCCCGGCGCTTCCATGTAAATGAAGATCCCCGGGTGAAGGAAGTTGAAGAGCTGCTGCCCGGTATTAATTGCGGGGCCTGCGGCTTTCCCGGCTGCAGTGCCATGGCCGAAGCCTTGGTGAAGGGTGCAGAAGCGGGAGATATCTCTCATTTGAGCTGTCCTCCCGGCGGTCCCAGCACCATGGAGGAGATCGGTGAGTATTTCGGTCTGAGCACCGGGGAATTCGCCCAAAAGGTGGCGGTTCTGCGCTGCGGAGGCGACTGCGATGCGGCTCCCCGGAAAAGCAGCTACCAGGGGCCTTCAAGCTGCAGCATTGAGCATATGCTTCATTCCGGGGAATCCGGCTGCCCCTTCGGTTGTCTGGGGCAGGGTGACTGCGAGGTGGTATGCGAATTCGATGCCCTTCATATGAACCCGGAGACCGGCCTGCCGGAAGTGGATGCGGAAAAGTGCACAGCCTGTAACGCCTGCGTTGAAGCCTGTCCCCGAAACCTCTTCGAACTCAGACCCGTGGGCCGGCGCGAGCGTCGGGTATGGGTCAATTGCCAGAGTCAGGAAAAGGGTGCCCTTGCCAAGAAACACTGCAGCGTTGCCTGCATCGGCTGCGGAATCTGCGTAAAAACCTGCCCGGAAAAAATCCAGGCCATCAGCATGGAAAATAACCTCGCCTATATTGATCCGGAGAAATGTATTATGTGCGGAAAATGTATACCTGTATGTCCAACCGGAGCCATTAAAGCAACATTTGAGGTGAAGCAAAAGAAAGCTCCTGCCGGGGAGGTGAAATCATGACCCAGCTGAAGACGTTTCCCATGGGTGGAATACATCCTCCGGAAGAAAAAATCACCGCCGCTATGCCGGTGCAGCCCCTTCCCCTGCCCAAAGAAGTTACCGTTCTGCTGGGCCAGCATCTGGGTAATCCCGCAGCTGCTCTGGTGAAACCCGGAGATGAGGTAAAGGCCGGAACCCTGATTGCCGGGGCCGACGGATTTATTTCTGCCAACGTTCACTCCCCGGTTTCCGGGAAGGTGAAGCGGATTACCACCGCCTACGATGTATCCGGATTTCCCAGGTCCGCGGTGATTATTGCGGTGAACGGTGACGAATGGGAGGAAGGTATCCAGGTGGATTCCGATCCCCTGTCAAAGCTTCCCGATGATCTTGGAGATATTAACGCCAGGCTTCTGGAGCGGGGCGTAGTGGGACTGGGAGGAGCCACCTTTCCATCCAACGTGAAGTACAGCATTCCCCCGGGAAAACATGCGGACACCCTGATTATCAATGCCGTGGAGTGCGAACCCTATCTCACCTCCGACCATCGGATAATGCTTGAATATGCCGATGAAATTCTCTTGGGGGTTGAAATTCTCCGGAGGAACCTGGGAGTGGACCGGGTGATCATCGGAATTGAAAACAACAAGCCCGATGCCGTTGAGCATATGGAAGAGCGGCGCAGCACACTGGGACTGAATTTTACCATTCAGCCGCTTAAAGTGAAGTACCCACAGGGTGCGGAAAAGCAGCTGATCAAAGCGGTGACCCGCAGGGAAGTACCCTCGGGAACCCTTCCCATTGAGGTGGGCTGTGTGGTGAACAATGTTGCCACCGCCCGGGCGGCCTATGACGCCGTAATCCGGAATAAACCCCTGGTCGAGCGGGTGGTGACGGTAACCGGACGGGGAGTGCGGAATCCCGGCAATTACCTGGTGCGGATCGGAACCCCCTTACGCGCACTGATCGAAGCCGCAGGAGGTTTCACTGACGATGCGGCCAAGGTGATCCTTGGGGGTCCCATGATGGGCAAAGCCGCACAGCGCCTGGATATCCCTGTTGTAAAAGGCACCGGCGGAGTGCTGGTTCTTAGCGCAGTGGAAGCTGGCAGAAAGCCTGTGGAAACCTGTATCCGCTGCGGCCGCTGTGTGAAGGTGTGTCCCATGGGTCTTGAGCCGTATCTTCTCCAGCAGCTCACCGAGCTGAAGCGCTACGATGATGCGGAGGGCAGACGCATTACCGATTGTGTGGAATGCGGAAGCTGCAGCTACACCTGTCCCTCCAACCGGCCCCTGCTGGATTATATCCGTCTGGGTAAAGCAACAGTAATCGCCGCCAAACGCAGGGCGAAATAAAGGTAGGATTCATGAGCAGTATGCAAAATAATCTGACAGTTTCCCTTTCACCCCACGTCCAGGGCAGGGATTCGGTATCCAATGTAATGTGGACGGTGAATCTGGCGCTTCTGCCGGCCCTGCTGGTAAGTGTGCTGAATTTTGGAATCCGAGTACTGGCGGTGAATGCCGCAGCCGTGCTGGCGGCGGTTCTCACCGAGTATCTGGTGAGCCGGTTCATGCTGAAACGGGAGCCCCGTATTTCCGACGGCTCGGCGGTTCTCACCGGCTTGCTTCTGGCATTCAACGTACCCGCGGGAATTCCCTTCTGGCAGGTGATTACCGGGGCGGTATTTGCCATCGGCGTGGCCAAGATGGCCTTCGGCGGACTGGGCCATAACCCCTTTAATCCGGCGCTTGCCGGACGGGCGTTCATGCTGGTTTCCTTTCCTGCGGATATGTCCAGATGGCCCGCAATTGCAAACGGAGTTTTATCTTGGAATGTGGATGCCGCATCCGCTGCCACGCCCCTTGCCCGTCTTGCAGAAAGCGGTACCGCCGATCTTCCCGGATATCTCGACCTATTCTTAGGTCGGATGAGCGGCTCCATGGGTGAGATTTCCGCCCTGGCCATTCTTGTAGGGGGAATATATCTTCTCTGGAAAAAGGTGATCAGCCCGGAAATTCCCTTCCTCTTTTTGGGTACTCTGGCGCTGTTCACCGGAATTTTCTGGCTGATCGATCCGTCACAGTACGCCGACCCCCTCTTTCATCTGCTCAGCGGCGGTGCCATGCTGGGTGCCTGGTTTATGGCCACTGATATGGTCACCAGCCCAATGACCTTCAAGGGGCGTGCGGTGTATGCGGTGAGCATCGGGCTCCTCACTGGAATTATCCGGCTCTTCGGTTCCTATCCTGAAGGGGTGAGCTACGCGATACTCATAATGAATGCCTTTACCCCCATTATCGATAAATACATCGTACCCCGGCGTTTCGGTATTAACAAAGCCGGCGTACTTCCTAAGGCTCCCGGGGAGTCTGCAGGAGGTGAGAAATGAGCACTGGGGTAAAGAAAACCAAAAAGATTGAGTCAAGTTTTGTGAATATGGTGGTGGTTCTTCTCCTCATTGCCCTGATTTCCGCAGGAATTCTGGCACTCACATATGAGTACACCCGGGAAGATATTGCCGCGCATCAGCTTGCAAAGCAGATTGCCGCCATAGATGCGGTGCTGCCGGAGTATGATAATGACATATTGGCGGATCAGCAGCAGATTGAAGGCACGAGTGTATTTCCCGCATACAGCAACGGCAGCCTTGTAGGGGTTGCGGTTCTCGGTCTCAGTGACCGGGCGTTCAGCGGTGAAATGGAGGTAATGGCCGGCTTTTCACCCGACGGAACCCTGCTGAATACCACCGCGGTTCGCCACGCAGAGACCCCCGGGCTGGGTTCCAAGGTAAATGATGATCGTTTCGCCTCCCAGTTTTCCTCAATCGATATGACCGCCGGCGATCTGTCCAGTGATGGGAATGAACCCGACGGGCTGGCGGTGCGCAAGGACGGGGGCCAGATCGATTCCATTACCGCCGCCACCATCAGTTCCCGGGCATACTGCCATGCAGTGAATATTGCCTGGGAGTCGGCGCAACAATTTTTCGGAGGCCGAGAATGAGCATAGCAAAGACGTTTTCCAAGGGCTTTTTCCGGGAGAATCCGGTATTTGTACTCCTGTTGGGCATGTGCCCCACATTGGGGGTGACCAATTCGGCGGTGAACGGCCTGGCAATGGGTTTGGCCACCACCACCGTGCTTCTGGGATCCAATATGGTAATTGCAGCGGTGAAGAACATGATTCCTGAAAAGGTGAGAATTCCCGCATACATCGTGGTGATCGCCAGTTTCGTAACGGTGATCGATTTGATGATGGCCGCCAAGCTTCCCTCCCTCCACGAGCAGTTGGGGCTGTTTATCCCCCTGATCGTTGTGAACTGCATTATTTTGGGCCGGGCCGAGAGCTTCGCCTCAAAAAATAATGTGTTGTATTCCTTCGTGGACGGTTTGGGTATGGGGCTGGGCTTTGCCATGGCCCTCACCATGTTGGGAGCTGTGCGTGAAATTTTAGGCAATGGTTCGCTCTTCGGCTTCAGTTTTGTTGCCGAGGAAGCCACTACCATGCTTCTGTTTATTATGCCTCCCGGAGCATTCATTGCCCTGGGTTTCATTATCGCCGCAGTGAACGCGGTGAAAAATCTGCCCCGGCGCACAGGGAACAACGGCCCGAAGGCCGGGGAATCCACACCAGCGGATGAAACACAGGGTAAAGCCGGGTCCGCTCCTGCCGCCCAACCCGCCTCCGCCGGCGGAAATGCATCCTAAGGAGGGATAGTATGGAATTATTCAGTCTGTTTATCACCGCAGCGCTGGTGAACAATATTGTACTGGTTCAGTTTCTGGGAATCTGCCCCTTCCTGGGGGTGAGCTCTAGGATTTCCACCGCCCTGGGAATGGGGGCGGCGGTGATGTTCGTCATGACCCTGGCCAGTATCGTGACCTTTCTCATTCAGAATCTCATTCTGGTTCCGCTGGAGATCACCTTTCTCCAGACGGTGGCCTTCATTCTGGTAATTGCCGCTCTGGTGCAGATGGTTGAACTGATTATCAAGAAGGTGAGCCCTGTGCTCTACCAGGCCCTGGGGGTGTTTTTGCCCCTGATCACCACCAACTGTGCAATCCTGGGAGTGGCTCTTCTGGTGGTGCGGAATAACTATAGTCTGGGGGAGGGAATTGTGTTTGCAGCAGCAAGTTCCATCGGATTCACCCTTGCCCTCTTTATTTTTGCCGGGATCAGGGAACGTCTGGAATTTGCGGACCTGCCCAAGGCAATGAAGGGTGCACCGGTTTCCCTGGTGACCGCCGGACTTCTTGCCCTGGCCTTTATGGGCTTTGCGGGTATCGGCTGATACCCGCCCCCCCAAACATTCTGAATGCGGTCTGCTATATGTGTGTCAGAATCATAGAGCTGGCAACATACACGCCCATATGAAGGGTGTAAAACACAAACTGATAGATAAAAAATCTGAGATACAGACTCCCTGCGCTGCACTCCCTGAACCGTGTTGCCGCGTAGGGGGCCAAGCTCAGCCCAGCGGCAGTCAGCGAGAGGAAAAGAGAAACCAGGAAATAAACCTGTGATCCACCTCCTACTGCGGGCTTGAAAGACAGATGAGCGGTCTCGTTCATGAGGAAGTTGAGAATTATCAGGCTGATACCGATGTGCAGGACCACACCGGCGGCTGCCGGCAGGGCTGCTTTCAGCCGCGGGTTTGTAAACCGGGTTGAGAGCAGAGTGGTAAGAAACAGTGACGCCGCCACCATAATTGTAAACAGAAATATCAGTCCCAAACCTCCGGCGCTGAGGGTCATGGCCAGGGTCATTCCCGCCACATACGCGATCAGACTGCCGTCAATCCGCATGCTCCGTTCTATGAGTGCGGGGTCGGAACTTGCAAGATAGAGCTGACGTTTCTCGTTCTCCACATCGTAAAATATGATATCCGTGTCATGACCCATATCCGCCGATCCGGCGAACTTGCTCATTGACCGGGTCTTGCTGAGAAGCCGAAAATCCGGAGGGGCATTATAATTCATGGTGACACCCGCGATATTCACCCCCTCCGGGGTTTCAACCTGGGCGTTGAACTCCACAGAGTTCTCCCGGGCGTTGAGTATCCGATACTTGCTGCGGTAAAAGGGCATCTCCAGCATCCCCACATTCTTACGGGTCGAATGGAGGGGAAGGCTCCATTGCAAAGCGCTGATCCTGTTCACCCCGAAGCGCTTATCTCGGTAAAGAAACAGCATGCTCAGTGTTTCACCGGAAACATGGATGTCCATGAGATTTTCCAGTTCATCCTCTGCAGCCGGCCCCATGTTCCAGGTGACCGGCTGCTCCTGTGAATCCCGGGGGAGGAAGCTGTGTACGATCTCCCTGATTCCTGTGCCCGATTCTACGACTGCCGCAGCGTGCAGCCCCTCGTTTCTTGACGCCGATGCGTAGCTCAGCACCCTGCCTTGTATCAAAGCCAGAGGTTCCGAATTCCGTCGGTTCAGATCCAGGGCGTACAAGCCGCCGTCCTCCCGGAACAGGGCATAATCTCCCTCAACCTGCAGTAGTTCTCCGGCGGCGCGTATCTGTTCCCCTGGACCGTCGGCGGGAAAATGCCAGATTCCCGGATACCCGCCCCCTTCGGCGACCAGGGCCAGCTTGTCCGGCTGGAAGGATTCGACGGTATTTTCATTGGAATCGGCCCCCCCATTGGGAGCCCCGCGGGAACCGCCATCGGCATCAACGGCAGAATCCGGGGCCGCCCCCTCGGAATCCGGGGAATGAAGAAAGAAAATTCTGCTGTTAGATAGATCCACCGGGATGCTCAGGCTCTGTTCAAGTGCTCCCCCTGCTCCAAGTATGCCCATACGTATTCGCTCCCCGTCCACCGAGGCGATTGCGGCCTCCCGGCCATTACTCAGCAGCGCCACATGGCCGGGGGTGATTTTGGAAAACCCGTAGTCAGCGGAGAAAAGGAGAATGGCATTGCTCGTTCCCACCGATGGTGGTGAGAGCTCCCTTTTTCCCAGGCTGAAAGCGTATATTAGCAGCAGGATAATGGAGATTGCCACCACTGTAAGGTTTGAGATCCGGGTGAGCAGCTGCTCTCGATGAATAAGGTCATTGCGGGCATTTAGATCTTTTGAGGATTTCATGCGGGGAAGTATATTCCGGCGTATAGAAACTGTACACCCGCAGCACCCAAAAGACGGGGATGAACATGGGGCGAACTACTAGACAGGCTATAAGCAGAAATGCAAAAAAATACAGAAAATCCCGCAATTTTCAAAATTTATAACCCGTTTTTAATATTTCTGCGCTATAGTATGAATATGCGTGCTGGGATACTTCAAGATGTGTATGTGGGCAATCGGGGAACCGCGCATGTGGTTCAGGTTCTTGAGCAATGGCGAATCGGCAAGCCGCTGATTCTATCGTCCCAGAAAGCCTGGGACATGATTCCTTTCAAACAGGTCCTTTCCAATAGTAAAATCCGGAAACAGAATTATCGTCTCTATTCGGGGTTCACCTACCCTGTGACAAATGTGGAGATAGAAGCCGCCATGAAATATTACATGGAGCGGGATTTCGACTCCATTATCTGTCTGGGGAGAGAGGGAGCCATAGATCTGGGTAAGATGCTCAGACATTATCTTTTCGATGCCGACGACGATGAGATATATCTTTTTGAGTCCTTTCTCCATCCTGATGCGGAGGACGATATTATCACCGCAGAGATCAAGGCGTTCAGAAACAGGGTGTCCCGACGGCCGAAGATTATAGCGGTCTCCAGCGGTTTCGGCAGTGGTGCGGCGGTGAGCAGCCGTTCGTATTATCTACGGGGGCGAAAGATGTGCGAATTGAAGGATGAACAGATGGTGCCCGAACTGGCCTGTTTTGACCCATTCTTCAGCAGTCTTCAAAGCCCGTCACAAATTGCCGGTGAAGGATTCGACAGCATTTCCCACGCAGTGGAAGGAATGTGGAGTGCCAAAGCGGATGATCGCAGCATCGCCCTAAGCAGGAAATCTCTGGGACGGCTCATCAATGCTCTTCCGGAAGCGGTTGAGGGAAGTAACGATGCGCTGTTGGAAATAGCGGACAGCTCCATTCAGGCCGCAAAAAGTCTGGACGATTCGGGACTCACCGGCCCCCATGCGCTGGCGTTTTACCTTACCAGCCTATTCAGAGTTCCCCATGGAATGGGCCTTGCGGTGCTTCTGCCGGCGTTCATAGAATATAACTATTCCCTCGATGATGATGACTGTCAGCATCCCCGCGGCGCTGCCTGGGTGAGAAAAAATATTCTTGATATGAGCAAAGTGATCGGCGAGGATACCCCCAGAGAAGCGGGCGCCCGACTGATGTATCTGCGAAAACGCTTCGGGTTACCGGGGACCCTGCATGATCTGGGCATCAGCACCAGAGATGATATTCACCGTCTCATAGATGTGGGGTTTAATCCCCGTCAGGCCCGGAACAATCCCAGAAGACTCCAGAGCGAGGCTCTGAAGAGGATGCTCTACGGGCTTCGCTGAGAACCTGGGCACATCTACACCCCGGTTTCCCGGGGCCTGATGCAAACCCGGCCGGTTTTATTCTCCGGTGTCCGGGTCGGCTGGAACAAGAATGACCGGTTTTCCGGTGGCTTTCAGTACTCCCTCGGCTACAGAGCCAACAACCAGATGATACATGGCTCCGTTTCCGTGACTTCCCATGAGGATATAATCGGCAGCAAATTCCGAGGCCTCCCTGGCGATTGCCTGGGAAACAGGGCCGTTTGGAGTGGAAACCTCGCAGGGGATATCGTCGGCTTTCAGATCTTCTTTCAGGTTCATCAGCTTGCGGATATCCTTACGTCGCTGAATCCCTTCTTCTTCATCGCTTCTATCGTGAACCACTGAACTGGGCCGGCTGGGTCTGTCGCCTGTCACATATATCAGCATCACCTGAACAGGACAGGTTTTTGCCAGCTTTCTGGTTTCGGCCATTACCTTTTCCGTTAAGGGTGAGAAATCAATACAACATACAATCTTTCTCATGTAAAACTCCTGGTGGCAAGATGTTTCAGCCGGGCTGATTGCCAGCATCACCGGCTTCTGGTACCCTAGCAGTATACACGGGAGGTGCCATGGCGTGGAAGCCTGAAATAATCGCGGATGTGCTGAAAGAATGCGGGCGGCTTGCCCTGGATATCCAGAATTCGGCGAAGCGGGAGATCAAAGCGGATAACACCATTGTAACAGAGGCGGACACCCGCATTGAAGCCCTGATCCGGCAGCGTCTGGAGGAGACCGATGAACCCGAGTCCTCGACAGAGGGTGAGCTGTTTTTTATCGGCGAGGAAACATCATCTGAACACGGCGAAGCCTATCATCGCCAGGCACTGAAGGCCCGTTGTTACGTCACCGATCCGGTGGATGGCACAGTACTGTACTCCAACGGATTGCCAGGCTGGGGAATCTCCCTGGGCTATATGGAGAAGGGGAGGCTGGCCGAGGGAGCCATTCTGTTCCCGTTTTCCGGAGAATTGCTGCTGAGCAGCGGGGATACCGTGTTGTACGGCAGAAGCGGAAAGAACCGTTTTCCCGAGTATGAACAGCTGCGCCCCTTGGATCCCCCGGATCCTCGGGCATCCAGTCCCGTTTTAGCGGTGAGCCAGACTATTGTGAAACACGGACGCTATGACGGTCCCCTTTCAGTGCTCTCCACTGGATCATGTGTTTCCAGTATGCGGAACCTGGCGTTAGGGGGGAGTATCGGATACCTTACAAGAACTCGTTTATGGGATCTTGCAGCGGGGTTTCCTATTCTGCATAAACTGGGGGTGAAGGCGTTCACCCAGGATGGAAACGAATTCCCCCTGGAGATCGGTGATGATTTCTGGAATATTCCGCCGGTGGAACGAAGATATCTATGGAGAATGAAGCAGCATGTCCTGTTTTGCTCCCACGAAGGGGTGTTTCAGGATGTAATGTCTCACAGTACGATTCCCTAGAATCGCTCCTCTATTACTACCATATCCTCCGGCCGGGCGATCACATCCGGATGTCCTTTACCCAGAATTCCGGGAATCTCCGCGCTGTGCCTGCCGATAATTTTTGCCAGCTCACCGCTGTCGAAAGCCGATACGAGTTTAATCTGGTCGTTCACCAGCACCACATCTCCCCGTTGAAACACCCCATCCACGGATATGATTCCCCGGGGAAGCAGGCTTCGGTGCTCCCGGATGGCCGCAAGGGCACCTTCATCCACCTCTATACGGCCCGCGGCTTCGGCATGCTTAATCCAGCGTCTGCGCTGCTTCATGGGAAGGGCAGATTCAAAAAGGGTTCCCAATTCTTCCCCTGAACAGATTCTGGTAATTGCATCCGCCTCCCTGCCCTGGGCAAGAACTATCCGACAGCCGGCATCCCTGGCAATATCCACTGCCTTCAGTTTGGTGCGCATTCCTCCGGTGGAAAAGCCGCTTCCCCTGCCTCCCGCCGCTTCCCGGTGACGGGGCTCCAGTCTGGGAATATAGCTCAGCTTTCGGGCGTCGGGGTTCTCTCTGGGGTCGGCATCGTAGAGTCCGTCAATATCACTGAGAATAATCAGCAGCTCGGCATCGATCTTGCTTGCCACATAGGCGGAAAGCTGATCGTTGTCCCCGAAGGCTCTGCCGATCTCCTCGGTGCTGATGCTGTCGTTTTCATTAATGACGGGAATTACCCCCAGCTGAAGAAGCTTCTCCACCGAGCGTTTGAGATTGTTAAAGCTTTCCCGTCTGTTGAACTGATCCCGGGTTACCAGTATTTGGGCAACCACCATTCCTCGCCGGGAAAAAGCTTCCCGGTAGGTTTGCATGAGCAGGGGCTGGCCGATGGAGGCGCAGGCCTGCTTCATGGCCATATCCTGGCTCCGCTGCTGAAGACCGAGACTGTGGGCGCCCATGCCGATGGCCCCTGAGCTTACAATCAGAATCTGACGCCCCCGGGAATGGAGGGCTTCGCACTGACGGCTCAGCTGGTCAATGTAACCAGTGTCTATGCCGTTTTCATCGGCATTGCTGATGGTCTGGGTGCCGATCTTAATGACGATGCGTCTTGCCTGACTGAGCTGCTGCCGGCTTATACCATGCCGGTTTGGATCATTGCTCATTGTGGGGGAATCCGTAGCTGTCCGTGTTCAGCGGGGTGTGGGTGAAAGATTTTTTCCCAGTGGCGAAATCCTCCACAATCTGGCCCGTACCGAACAGCCGCCACTGATAAATTGTGAGTCCTTCCATTCCCACCGGTCCTCTGGCATGAATTTTATTGGTGCTGATCCCCACTTCCGCTCCCAGACCGTAGCGGAATCCGTCGGCGAAGCGGGTGGAACAGTTCCACAGAGCGCTGGCGGTATCCACCGAATTCATGAAACGGAGTGCAGCTTCCGGGTCTGCGCTGACGATGCTGTCGGTGTGTCCTGAACCGTATGTGTTAATGTGCTCAACTGCCTGCTCAAGGGAATCCACCACTTTAATAGAAAGAATGTAATCCAGATATTCGCTGCTCCAGTCTTCTTCCCCGGCATCATTCATTTCGGGAACCAGTTCTCGGGCGGCTTTGCAGCCACGCAGTTCCACATGTTTTCCCTGCAATGCCCTACAGATATCCGGAAGCATGCGCCGGGCGGCGTCCTTATGAATGAGAAGAGATTCCATGGCATTACAGACCGCCACATACTGGGTTTTTGAATCCACGCAAATGTCTCTGGCCATTTCTTCATCGGCGGATGAGTCCACGTACACATGGCATATGCCGTCAGCATGTCCCATAACGGGAATTGCACTGTTATTCATGATATGGCGTACAAATTCATTGGAGCCCCTGGGAATGATAAGATCCACCAGTTCGTCCATTTCCAGCAGCTGGGCCACATCTTCCCGGCTGGTAAGCTGTCCCAGCCAGCCCCGGGGCAGACCTGCGGATACAGCCGCATCGTGCATTACCCGGTTAAGGACGCCCAGGGTTTCTTTCGCTTCCGATCCCCCTTTCAGAAGAACCGCATTTCCGCTTTTTAATCCCAAAGAGGCGATCTGCACTGCAGCATCCGGACGGGACTCGAAGATCATGGCGATGACTCCGATGGGACAGCGAAGTTTATGAAGCGTCAGGTCCGCAGCTAATTCTCTGCTGGCAAGCACTTCCCCCACAGGATCGGGAATATCAATGAGAGATTCCACCCCTTTGAGAACTTCCTCCAGTTTGTCTTCCTGGAACTTTAGTCGTTTCAGAAGGGGGGCTGCCAATCCTTCTTTCTCGCTGCGCCGGATATCTTCCCGGTTGGCGCTGAAGATCTCTTCACGGGCGGCATACAATGCGGCAGAAATTTCCCTGAGGGCGCGGTTTTTCGTTGCCGAAGGGAGGGCAGCGCTCAGTTTGGAAGCCTGTTCAGCTTGCTGGGCAATGTGTCTGGTATTCATCGGTTCGGTCCTGAGGCAGTCTGGAAATACCCGCTGTATGAAGACTGCCGTATCGATTATATTCCTGTTCCGTTTCCGGAGAAACGTCTCCAAAGCTGATTAATCAATCCCCTTTCCTGGCGGGGTTAGAAGAGCAAATCATCCTCCGGATCCGGATTTGTGTGCGGTTTACTATTGTATTTCAGATCTTGAAGGGTTTCAATAAACTGCTGTTCGGTCTGGTTAAACAGCTCGGGAACCGTGAATGAAAAGCAGCTTCCTTTCATGGGGGATTTCTCAATTTCATCGATCAGATGCCGGCTTAGACCTTTGGAGACGGTCTTTTCACCCTGAAGCTTCCCGTTCTCATGGGCCAGAAAATTTACCACGTCCCTGCCGGAGTCGATTTCCACATATTTTACGTAAAAATTTCCATATCGCTGGGAAATAAATGAAGAAATCCCCTCCATAATTCCCGCCGAGGAGAGAAAATGCAGAATAATTTGAAACTCCCCGCCTGAATAGCAGATTGTGCTATGAAGAAATTCCAAGTCGATGTTTTGGCGGAAGTGAAAGCTGTCGTCCTGATCCCGTATTACATCGATCAGTTCATGAAGCATCCGCCAAATTGGTCCGGCATCTTTTACTTTAGAAACAAATATGGTGTTGCTGATCCAGCTGAGTGTCATTCGATGCCTGCTCCATGTATTGAATATTGAAGAATCATATCCTGTTCCCCAAGTATTGTCAAAATCCGGGAAAATTTCTGCGGGATATTTTATTATTAAAATATGAACGAGGATTCGGTTCACAGATTGGAATGCAATGCGGAGAATTGGCTGAACAGGATGCTTTCTTCTCACCAGGAGGGATCGGATGGCGTATTGAGCATCCACGCATCGCTGGTGCTTTTGAGCCTCCAGGGATTCAGCGGATATATGGATGGTATCGGGGAACGGAGCGAGCAGATCCGGCTGATTACCCAATTGTACCGGACCTTTCAGAGCGCCTTCGGGAATTTTGACGCATGCCTGTTCTCCCAATTGGGAGATGAATATCTCTTTGTTGTGGATGAGTCCGAGGAACGGGTGATCAGCGCAGTGAAGGTCCTTCACAACTCCCTCATATCACTGAATCTTGAGGTAAGCGGTTATGGTTCTCTCCATCTGAATTTCCGGATGGTTTGTTCCAGTCAGGATCTGCATGTATATGCGGTACCCGGAATACAGCGACCGGTGATTATGCCTTTAGCTGTGGAGTTTCTCAAGGATCTTCAGCACGAAGCCCGGGTATGCCGTGCCAGAATAGTTGTGGGGGAGGTTTTTAAAAATAATACTTCCCGGAGCGATCAATTTCGGCTCATTGCTCTCAGTTCACAATCCCAGGATGATGACCCTCTGGGGGTATTTGAGTGGCTTGAACCATATTCTCAAGGTGAAGGGCTGCAGCTCAGACATAACCGGAAGTATACGGACCGGGGAATCAGCTGCTTTCATGCGGGACTGATTAATGAATCCCGGGATCTATTCTTCAGTGCTCTGCAGAACGCGCCATTTGACAGTTTACCCGGACGCTATCTGAACCGGATTCAGCGGAGCAGAAAAGAATGATACGGAATCCTCGAAAATTTATCGGCAAAATAGTATTCTATAATATGCATAGAGGCAATTTCAAAAATCAGCGATTTTGGAAATTGCTGCGGTGGGGAACGGATACAACAGGTGGAGTGAGGATACTGTGACTGAACAGAACAACGATGATCTTCTGATATTTGCAGATGAGCAGCTTCCGGAACAAATGAATTTCCGGAGTTCTCCATGGAAAATTCTAGTGGTTGATGACGACGAAGAGGTCCATGTAATTACCCGCCTTGTTCTCCGGGATTATGAATTTGAACACCGGGGGGTTGAGCTGATCTCCGCCTATTCGGCCAAAGATGCCAAGGAAATCCTGAAAGATTATCCTGACATAGCCGTAGTCCTTTTAGACGTGGTAATGGAAACCGATGATGCGGGATTGAAGCTCGCCCAATGGATTCGTGATGAACTGAAGAATGATCTGGTACGGATTATTCTCCGCACCGGACAACCGGGAGCGGCACCGGAGAAGCGTGTAATTACCAAGTATGAAATAAACGATTACAAGTCCAAAACCGAGATCACGGATATTAAGCTGTATACCTCTATCACTGTGGCTATTCGGGGCTATCGGGACTTGAAGATTATTCGAAGAAGCAAGGAAGGCTTTGAGAAAATTATTGATGCAAGCGCCGCTCTGTTCAGCAAGCGTTCTTTTCAAGAATTTTACGGAGGTGTGCTTATTCAGCTCACATCGCTGTTGAAAATGGATGATGACAGCCTCTATTTGAGAACCGACGGCATTGCGCTGAGACGCAGCAGTGATGAATACCGGATCCTCGCCGGAACCGGCAGATATAAAGATGCGGCAGGCAGTCTTCTGGATGATCTTGAGGGCGATGAGATCTCCCCTCTATTGGAGCAGGTTATTCAGCGCCGGGAATCGTTTTTTGAACATGACAGCTATGTGGGATTTTTTCAGGTGGATGAAGGGGTGGAAAATATAATTCTACTCAAGGCGTATGATGCCATCCCCAAGGTGGACCAGGAGCTCATACAGGTGTTTTCTTCAAATGTGGCCATTGCATTTTCCAATCTGTACCTGAACAACCAGATCGAAAAGACCCAGAAAGAGATCATCTTCACTCTGGGCGAGGTAGTTGAGTCCCGATCAAAGGAAACCGGAAATCATGTCCGCAGGGTAGGGGAGATAGCTGCTCTACTTGCGGGGGAAGTAGGAATGAAGGAGCCGGAAGTGGAGCTGCTTCGCCTGGCTGCTCCCATGCACGATATCGGGAAAATCGGTATTCCAGATTCAATCCTGAACAAGCCAGCCAAGCTGGATGAGAAGGAGCTTCTTGAAATGCGGAAGCATACCGTTATCGGAAATGAGATTCTGAAGACCGGGAAAAAGGGTCTGCTCAGATTGGCGGCAATTATTGCAATCAGTCACCATGAGCGGTGGGACGGAAAAGGATATCCGGGAAATCTTCAGGGGGAAGATATTCCTCTTGTGGGGCGGATTGTTGCGGTTGCAGATGTGTTCGATGCTCTGGTTCACGACCGGGTGTACAAACCTGCGTGGAGTATTCAGGAAGCCCTGGAATACATTGAGAGTCACAGCGGAACCCATTTTGACCCACATATCGTAGAGGCATTCACTTCCCAGAAAGACCGGCTGCTTGAAATTATGGAAAAATACCGGGAATAGTGCCCAATGCCGATCTACAGGGCATATTTCACTTCATTTTTTTGTATTAACCGAATATTAAAACATATCTAACACAAATCTAACAATTCACTGGTACACATGAACACGTCATTTGATTCCAAATTGGAGGAAGAATTATGAAGAAGATTATAGCCGCACTTCTGGTGCTGGTGCTTGTTGGCGCATCCGTTTTCGCTGAAGGTCAGGGAGAAACAGAGAGCGCAGAAGAAAGCAACCCCTTTGCATGGGTTGAAGAAATGGGCGAGGGAAATCTCCCCGCCGTGAATCCCCTTCTTGTACAGGGCGATGTAGCCACCGCAGGATCTTCCACTGTGGCTCCCCTTGCCGCAGTTATTATTGAGCGTTACAAAGAAGACGGATTTAAAGGCCAGGTTACCCTGGATGTAATCGGTTCAGGCGCAGGTTTCGAACGGTTCACAGTTGCCGGCGAAACTGATGTATCCAACGCTTCCCGGGCCATCAAGGACAGTGAAGTAGAGAATGCCGCAGAAATCGGCCGGACTCCCATCCCATTTCGGGTTGGAACAGACGCCCTTTCTGTTGTGGTATCCACTGAAAATGATTTTGTTGAAGATGTAAGTGCGGAAGAACTTGCCCTCATCTTCGGCGATGCTCAGACCTGGGATGAAGTACGCTCAGACTGGCCCAATGAACCCATTCTCCGCTATATTCCCGGTACAGATTCCGGAACCTTCGATTTCTTCGTGGAAATGGTATACGATGAGGATCCTGAAACAATTCTCAGTGCCGATAACACCCAGCTTTCCGAGGATGACAACATTCTGGTACAGGGTGTTTCTGAGAGTCCCTACGCGGTCGCATTTTTCGGATATGCCTACTATGTGGAAAATCAGGATATCCTGAACATTCTGTCAGTTGAAGGAATTGAGCCTTCACAGGAAGCTGTTGAGAAGGCCAACTACGACAGCATCGAGAAAAATGTAAATGCCGGCGGATATCCCATTGCCCGCCCTCTGTTTATTTACTCTGATGCTGAAATTATGCGTTCCAAGCCCCATGTAGCAGCCTACATTGCATACTTCCTGAACAACGCGAACGACGTAATTGATCAGGTGGGTTACTTTCCTGTAGATCTCAGTGTTGCAGAAGCCAATTGGCTGGAAGTAATGGAAGGCGCATACTAAAGCCTGCCGAACCATATCATACACTGATTTCAACTTGAACATGGCTGCGCTTCTGAACGGGGGCGCAGCCGTGTTTCCTGAAATCCCCGGGGCCTACTTGCGTAATCCCGGGTATCTATAGTTAACTTACTTCTGAGCAGAATTCTATATGCAGTGTGCATGCAGTTCACGTTTCGGCCACCCGGGCCGCAACACAAGCAACCGGCCGCGGTCGGATTTAAGCGGAGTTTTTCATGTCAGAGCATACGTCTCTTGAACCATCGCCCGAAAGGGGCCCGGCGGAGAATATTCCGGTATCTACCGAGATTTCCTTTGCCCGTCGCTCCAGACCCCATGAGAGCATTATTCAGGGGGTGCTGTTTTCCATGGCGATCATGTCTATTCTCACAACCGCGGGAATAGTGATCATTCTCACAACCGATTCCATGCTTTTTTGGCGCGAAGTGAGTGTCTGGGAGTTTTTCACCAGTACCACCTGGCAGCCCATGTTGGGGAAGATCGGGGTGCTGCCCCTTCTCAATTCCACCATCATGACCAGTACTATTGCGATGCTGGTGGCCACACCCATCGGGTTGTTTGTGGCCATTTATCTTAGCGAATACTCCCCTCCAAATATACGGTCGGTTTTGAAACCGATTCTGGAAATTCTGGCCGGTGTGCCCACTGTTGTGTACGGATATTTCGCCCTTACATTCATGACACCGTTGCTGAAATCTATTTTCGGAGCCGAGGTGGTGAACATCTATAATACTGCCTCTGCGGGGATCGTTATGGGTATCCTCATTATTCCTATCATTGCATCCATGACAGAGGATGCATTAAGTGCCGTTCCCGACAGTCTCCGTCAGGCTGCCCACGGACTGGGAGCCACAAAAATGGAAACCTCAATACAAATTGTGGTTCCTGCAGCTATATCGGGGATTGCCGCAGCCTTCATTGTGGGGATTTCCCGGGCAATAGGGGAGACCATGATTGTGGCCCTTGCGGCGGGTGCCGGCCCCAATTTCACCTTCAATCCTTTCGAAGCTGCGGAAACCCTTACCGGATATATCGTCAGGATCAGCGGGGGCGATGTGAGCTATAACACCATAGATTACAACAGCATTTTCGCCCTGGGACTTCTTTTGTTTGTATTCACTCTGATTCTGAATATTATCTCCCGGCAAATCGTGAAACGATATCGTGAGGTGTACGAATAATGAGCAGCATGTTTTCCACACCCCGTGACATAGCCGCGGAAAACCGGGCTAAGGATAAGGGGCTCCGACAACGGACACGCTTGGGTTATATGTGGCAGGGCATTTTCTATATTGCAACCAGCATCGCCATTATTGCACTGGTAACCCTCATCCTGAATATACTGAACAGCGCTTTCGGCTACGTGGCGGTTAAGAATTCCGTGGAGCCTGCCGTCTTGGTTGAGCAGGTTCAGCCGGGAAGCGGAATTGAACTCCATGATCTGGAGAAAGCCGATCTTCTCACCATTCTCAACGAGAATGTGCGGCGGGGACTCCTGCGTGCCATGAATGACGATCAGCCCCTTGTGGACAGAAGCCAGAAAGAACTGGTGCGATTGGTGGTTGACCGGGTTGTTGAGCCCCGGGTTGAGAAGAGCTGGCACCTATGGGAATCTCTTACTGAGAGGGATGAAATTGCCGCCTGGGTGGATACCAATCTTCCTGATGGCTGGATCCAATTCAGATCCTGGGTGAATTTCGAATTTCTCTCAAAGGATCTCTCGAATATCCCGGAAAATGCCGGAATTCGAACCCCGATCATGGGATCGCTAATGGTTATACTTATTACCATTCTCTTTTCATTTCCTGTGGGTGTGGGATCGGCCCTGTATTTAGAAGAGTTTGCTCCGGATAACCGTTTGAATCGCTTTATACAGGTGAATATTTACAATCTTTCGGGGGTGCCCTCGATTATTTACGGCCTGTTAGGCCTTGCGGTGTTCGTCCGGATTCTGGAACCTCTTACCTCCGGGGCGATTTTCGGTGCCGTAGAAGATCACTCCACAGCCAACGGAAGAACTATTATTTCCGCCGGGCTCACCCTGGGGCTTCTGATCCTTCCTATCATTATCATTAATGCACAGGAAGCCATTCGGGCCGTACCCAAAAGTCTGAGGGATTCGGCGTACGGGCTTGGAGCAACCCGCTGGCAAACTGTCTGGCATCATGTACTGCCCGCATCCTTTGACAGGATTCTCACCGGCACCATTATTGCGGTGAGCCGTGCCCTTGGGGAGACTGCGCCTCTGGTGGTAGTAGGAGCTTCGGCCTTCCTTACCAGGGATCCCACATCAATTTTCGATAAGTTCACCACCCTGCCGATCATGATATACCGCTGGACGGCCTATCCACAGGCTGAATTCCGAAATCTCGCAGCGGGAGCAATTATTGTTCTGCTGGTGGTTCTGCTTTCCCTGAATGCAGGCGCCATTATTATGCGGGACAAAATCAGTAAAAAAAGGAGAATGGGTAAATGAGTACTCAGCTTGAAAACCAGGAAATCGAACTTAAAACCGATAACCTGAATATCTATTACGATACATTCCGGGCGGTTACGGATATTAATCTGGAAGTGCCCCGGAAACAAGTTACCGCATTTATTGGGCCCTCAGGCTGTGGAAAGTCCACGGTTTTACGCAGTATCAACCGGATGAATGAACTGATTCCCGGGACCCGCACCGAAGGGACCATTCACTTTCGGGGAGTGGATATTTACGCCGATAAGGTGGATCCGGTTGAGGTCCGCAGACACATCGGAATGGTTTTTCAGAAACCCAATCCTTTTCCGAAAAGCATTTACGACAACATCGCCTGGGGGGCGAAGATTAACGGATTCACCGGTGATATGGATGAACTGGTGGAAACCAGTCTCCAGCAGGCCGCACTGTGGAATGAAGTGAAAGATAAATTGAAGCAGAATGCCCTGAGGCTATCCGGCGGGCAGCAGCAGCGGCTGTGTATAGCCCGGGCCATCGCCATTAAACCCCATATCATCCTGATGGATGAACCGGCTTCTGCCCTGGATCCCATATCCACCACGAAGATTGAAGACTTGATCAACGATCTGAAACAGGATTATACAATAGTCATTGTGACTCATAACATGCAGCAGGCTGCCCGGGTGAGCGATAAAACCGCGTTTTTCCTTGTGGATGAGAACCGCTCAGGATATCTTGTTGAGTATGGAAAAACGGATGAAATCTTTTTCAACCCGAAACACAAGGAAACCGAGGATTATATTTCCGGGCGGTTCGGCTGATCAAGGCATAATGGCAGTTTGAAACAAGCAAAGGGCGTAAAGACCGCCGGAGGTGCAGCATGCAGTGGCGTGAAAAATTCCGTAACGAGTTGCAGACACTGAACGATAAAATCTATTCCATGTCCGCCATAACCGTGGATCTTCTCAGGGATGGTCTGAAGGCCATTCAGGAGAAGGACACCCGGCTTGCGGCCAAGGTAATAGAAGAAGACAAAATGGTCGACTCCCTGCAGGGTGAGATCGAAGATTTGGCGGCCATGCTCATTGCAATGGAGCAGCCGGTGGCGGGAGATTTGAGAGAGATTGTGAGTGCAATTAAAATCGTCTCCAGCATTGAACGCATTGCAGACCATGCCAAGCATCTTGCTGAAGGAACCGAACGCATATCGGATGCGGGAAGAAAGCAGTTTCTACCGGTTATTGTGCAGATGGCCGAACAGGGCATAGAGATGCTGGAAACGGCAATCAAGGCCTATTTGGACAACGACGCCGAACTTGCCCAATCGGTTGCCGCAAAAGATGAACAGATAGATGCCTTAAAAAAAGAACTTACCATTCGAATTCTGGAATTTATGAAATCCAGCCCGGAAAATGTTGAAGAAGGTGCCAGCTTTCTTTTTCTCAATCGCTTCATGGAGCGGTTGGGGGACCATGTGACAAATGTCTGTGAATGGGTGTACTTTACCCATACGGGAAATCATATCGATCTCAACTAGGGAGGTCTCTCCTCCTGGCGGGATTCGGGAGCAGATGTATGCAGGAATCGGTGCTCATCGTAGAAGATGATCCGGCCATAGCCTCCTCTATTACCACCGGTCTGGAGCTTGAGGGCTTCACCGTACATCATTGCAGCAGCGGGGAAGATGCTCTTCAGCTTCTGCCTGTGAGTCATATTGATATTGCACTCCTGGATATTCGTCTTCCGGGTATGGACGGACTTCATGTATGCCGTTCCATCCGTGAGCAGGGCTACAGATTTCCGGTAATTATGCTGACTGCCCGGGATGAGGAAATGGATAAGGTTCTCGGCCTGGAGATGGGGGCCGATGACTACATGGTCAAACCCTACCGTTACCGCGAACTACTCAGCAGAATACGGGCTCAGCTTCGGCGGGCAAACATCTATAGCAGCTCAGAAGCGGAAAACGAACTGGTTGATTTCGGACAGGTCCGGGTCGATTTTCTGGCAAGAAGAGCCTATCGGGATGGACAGGAAATAGAGGTTACCCCGGTGGAATTCCGTATGATGCTTGCCTTCCGGGATCATGAAAATCAGTCTCTCAGCCGTCAGCAGATTATTGATGCGGTGTGGGGAGAACATTACTTTCTTGAAGATCCAAGGACCGTGGACGTGCACATACGGCATTTGCGGGAAAAACTGGAGGAGGATCCTTCCTCGCCACGGCATATCCAAACCGTTCGGGGGCACGGATACCGTTTTATTAAGAAGCCTTAATATTCACACAACAGCTGCGTAATGTGCGGGGTGTAGATTCATATTAGATCAAAACGAGGAGGTCTGATATGACCAAGACAACGAAAGCGACACGAATCGCTGCAGTGCTGCTTATTCTAATTGCACTGCCCGCAGCAATTTTTGCAAACGGAAACCAGGAGCCTGCTGTGAATTCCCAGACCTGGGGACCCGGCTATGGCTTCGAAAGCCGGGCTTCAGGCGATTGGCACGGAGGGGGAATGGGAATCCATGTGTTGGAAGTTCAACAGGGATCCGCCGCCGAAGAGTCGGGAATACTTCCCGGGGATGTAATCATTGCCGTGAACGGTGAGTACAGCTACCAGGCGGTGGCCGGGGGCGCGCTGTCCGATTTACAGGCGGGAGACCGGGTACGGATCAATCTTATGAGGTTCAGGGAAGAAGGTTCCGAGTATGTTATGCCGGAAGAGAAGATTCTTGATCTTGAACTGGGGTCTACAGCCGATGGAAGACCTGATCTGGGGATCAGTTACAGTATTCCCGGCCAAATGTATGGCAGAGGTCCTGCAGGACACGGTATGATGGAAGTATCCAGGGGCAGAGCTCCCGCAGGCAGGGGCGGTGTCCGGGGCTTTGCACCCCAGACAGATCAAAGCTTCTAATAACGGATGGATATGTTTCACCGCATTCAAACGAGATTATTTTTCTTATTTCTCTCCTTAATCCTGCTCACCCTTGGGGTGAGCGGGCTTATTTTTTTTACCTCATATAATGCGCTGCTGTACCGCAGCGAAGCCATCGGATTGGAAAACTATCTGCGTGAAGCTGCCGATGTAGTATCCCCGGGGATCGCTGGAAGCAGCTGGGAGGGACTCAGCCCAGCAATGGGAGAACGCCTGAGGGTTCTGAGCCAAATTGGAAGGCTGAGAATCCGGGTGCTGGATTCCCGGGGCAGGGTTCTTGAAGAGTTTGCCTCTTCTGCTCCCGGGAAGCCCATAGCCGAGGGTGAAACTCTTCCCGTACCCCGGGACTTTCCTTCTGTTTCGCCCCGGTCCGGAATGTGGAGTCCCAGGGGACATGGTATGGGCATGGATTCCGGTAGCGCCATGATGGAGATGCACAGGCTTGCAGCTCCGGGGATCGGCAGGCTGTTCTCCGGTGATGATTTTATCGGCGTTCAGGGAAATATTCGCGGTTTTACTCTTCAGGTAACCCGGGATACCCGGAGCGGCACCACGCTGCTCACCCTGGCTCTCAGAGGCTATGCGCTGGCTGCTCTGCTCTCAGCAGCCGCCGCCGGAGTAATTGCCTATCTTTTCGGTTCACGGATTAGCGGTCCGGTAAAGATGCTTAGAGATGCTGCGGTCTCCATGGCTGAGGGAAATTACCGGGTTCGTGCTCCTGTGCGGGGTTCCGATGAGATTGCTCAGCTGACTGAAAGCTTTAACAACCTTGCAGCTGAGCAGGAGCTGAGAATTGCGGAACTTCAAAACGAACGGGACAGCCTCCGAAGATTCCTTATGGATGCCAGCCATGAACTGCGCACGCCCCTGACATCTTTGCTTACCAATACAGAAATACTTCTGGAGAAAGCTCCGTATCCCGACCCCAGGATGAAATCGCTTCAGGAAAACACCCACGAATCCATTCTGAGAATGAAGGAATTAGTGGACAGGCTTTTGTCTATGAGCCGTATACAAGGAGGGCTGGATTCGCTGGAAATTGCCGAATACAGTCTGGGACAAATTTGTGACATTCCCCTGGGGGAAACACCGTTCTCGGAAATGGGAAGATATATCATAAACCCCGGGAAACGGGTGCATGTGGATCGATTGGGATTTGGGCAGGTTCTTCGCAATCTTGTAGAGAATGGGGGAAATGCCGGAGCTCGAAATGTGTACATTGCTGCATATACTCTTGAGGATAGTCAGGAATTGTATATTGCCGTGGTGGATGACGGTGAAGGCATTCCAGCTTCTTTGCAGGACCAGATTGATACTCCTTTTGTGAGGGGCCTCGGATCTTCCGGAATGGGAATCGGTCTCTCCATAGCCGGTGAAATTGTCCGTCGTCACGGGGGAAACATCACATTTCACTCTCCGGTTTCAGACCACCTGGAACTCTTTCCCCGCAGTGAATTTATCCTCACAGATGTATCGGTGGAGGTTTCCCGGGAAGGGGAATCAAGTGACTCAATTTCCAAAGAAGATCTTCGGGGCTTTGTTTCCCGGTTGAGCATCAGCGGGGGCAGCATTGCACTGATACGCCTGAGCGCCCCCGGATGATGGTATGAATTATTCTGCCAGTTTTCTGGTCAGTTTTCGGCCAGTTTTCCGGCCAGTTCTGCGGTTCGTTTACCCTGAAACCTGGCTGCTGCCAGCTCATTTTCGCTGGGCATTCGAGAGCCGTCGCCCGCTGCAATGGTGCCCGCACCATACGGACTGCCGCCGGTGATTTCATCCACCCGCATTTGTCCCTGAAATGTATAGGGGAGACCGGCAACCACCATTCCCTGATGCAGAAAGAAGCGGTGAATAGTTGAGATGGCGGCTTCATGTCCTCCGTGCTGGGTGGCTGTGCCGACCATCGCGCTTCCCACTTTTCCTTCCAGACTCTGGCTTGCCCATTGACCTCCTGTTTGATCAAGAATGTTCTGCACCTGTCCGGGCACCGTTCCGTAACGTGTGGCGGAGACAAGAATATAGCCGTCAGCATCCCCAAAATCCTGAGGGGTCAGTTCCGGCACATCCTGAAAAGCCTTCTGGGCTTCACGGGCACCCATTTGTTCAAGGACCTCTGCGGGAATGGACTCGGGGAAGCGTTTGAGCTCTACTTCGCCGCCTGCTTCCTTCACACCTTCAGCCGCCGCTTTTGCCATGAGATAGTTATGTCCGTATGTTGAGTAAAAAAATACCTTAATTTTCAATGCGTTCTCCTCAAGAGCCTGTATCAACCATTGGTGTTGAAATCTTCTCTTTGTGTTCCAAGTTTTTTTGACAGCCTGATAAACTCCTCGAGTTCTTCATCACTGAGATGTTCAGTACTGCGCTGTATTCCTTCCGCCACTCTGGGAAAGAGCAGCTGTATGAGTTTGCTGCCCTCTTCGGTCAGAGAGATATTCGTATGTCTGCGGTCGTGGGGGTCCGGAACCCTGTCCACAAGTTTCTTGTTAACCAGCTGTTGCACCACCACGGAAATATTCCCCCGGGATTTCAAAATTTTCCGGCTGACCGTGCACTGATTCATTGCACCCCCAAAATGCAACGCCTCCAGTACGGCGAATTCGGTCTCCGAGACCATTCCCCCCAGCGGTTCATGGCGGAAGGCGTCCCGGTGAAGACTGTTTGTAGCCTTGGTCAGTGTGGTAAACAATTTTAACGCCCGTGCTCGGCGCTGTTCTTGGCTGTATGATGAGCTCATGAAATCAATATAAAGATAAATAGTTTAGAAGTAAACTATTTATTGAACAACATAAATAATAAAATTGCCTATCTGGATATTTATGAGTCGTTTTTACTTGAGAGAACAATATCCGGCGAGTATACTAGTGGAAGGTACCCGATAATGGATAATCAATTAAAAACATTAGGCCCCTTGCTGCGAACTCTCTGGAATGAACTGCGCAAAGGTAAAGGGACCATGCTTTTCTGCCAGGCGGACGAGCAGGGACAGCTTGCTGAAGCACTTCTAAACAAGCTTCACGGTTTCGTGGAAGAAGAGCAGCCCAGATTTTTTCATTATTCATTCCCCGGATACAACCCGAAACCCTACGCTCCCTTTCTGGATATCTGCAGAGAGGAACTCAGCGATCAGGATCCGCGAGAAATCCTTGGATTCCTAGACCGATATGGCGTGTACCATTATCACAAGGGTGTTCTGGCCGAGTACTTGAGCAGCGGTACGGCCATCCGCCGTGAGGATCTGCTACCTGAAGAGCTGGATTACGAATCCTACCGGATGCAGCGCTCCATCTGGGATATGCTCAACGGGCTCTTTGATGATCAACCATTGGTGGTTGTAATAGATAACGCACAGTTTCTGCCCAAATCCACACTCCGCCTGCTAAAGATGGTGCTTCGAAGTTCCATACGGGTTCCGTTTCTTGGAATTTTTATCGCCCCCGAGATTGTCCCGAGTATTACCGATGCGGAAGATTCACCCTGGAACAGGATTCTCGAGGTGGCCGATCAGCAGGGCCTGGTTCTGAATTTTCCCGGTGTGGGGAAGGGAGATCATTTTCAAAGCAGCCGAACACCGTACCGGCAAATTCTGGATGATCCCCAGTTTTACGACGGAATTAACGCATACAATCTATTGGCCCTTGATGACGCGGAAACCATATTCCGCTCCTTTATTGATCTCCAGCTTTACCACCGGGCCCTTCCCAGAGTCAGGTATCAGGTGTGGAAGTACCTGGGCCTGATCGACCTTCACCGGAATTTTCACGATGCCGCCCGCAGGAATTTTGAAAATGCACTCAGCATAGCCCAGCAGAGCGATGAGAATCAGCTTCTTTCGGAAGTATACCAGATGCTGGGTTCGGCATACCTTGGGCTATCCAATCTTGCGTATGCCCAGAAAATGGCCAAACTGGCCCGCCGCTTTGCCGAAGCTGCGAGGGATGAAATCCGTCTTTTTAAGGCTCATTTCCTTTCTGTGCTCATTGAAGACCACCTTCACCCGGATGATGTAAGCAGCGTACGGCAGTACTTTAAAAATGCCGTTGAATTGGCAGAAAAACTGGGGTTGGAGAACAGCTACACCTTCCTCAAATCCATGATGTATGCAGTTAATCGCTCCATGGAGGAGGGAACGTTCAGTACACGCGACTATCCGGCGCTTGTTATCCCCAGAAAGCGGGGCAACAAACGACGTCTGGCCAACGCCCTCCACTCGGTGGGAATGGCCTTCATCGCCAGGGGTGAGCGGGACAAGGTATTGTCCAATTACCGCAAGAGTAAACGTTTAAAGCTGGGAATGTTGAACAACGATGAGCCGGCCACCACCTATAACGGCATAGGGTTCTTTCATCTATACGATGGAGAATACCGGAAGTCTTTTAATAACTTTAAAGCCGCATTGGCGCTCTTGGAAGGGGGCAGGGCATACCGGGAGGTTGCCATGACTCTCTATAATCTGGGTCTCCTCTCATTTCTTGCCATGAAATACGATGACGGTGTGTATTACACCGATCAATGCCTGAATATCATGAAGGTATTGAAAATCGAGGATTTATCCTTTCATTCCCGGCCCGGAATTATGGTGCTTTTGGGACTGAACCTGTTGAAATCTGGAAATACCGTCCGCGCATGGCAGGTACGTGTACAGGTGGAACTTGAGCAAGGCGGCCTTACTTCCAGCAAATATGAGGAAAAATTCTTTTTCCGCATCTTTCAGGCGCTTCATCATCGGGAAGAGGGGGAGTATCATGAAGCTCTCCAGCATTTTCAGTCAGCGGAAGAAGCCCTTCTTATGGAACCGAATAATACCAGCTACCTCCATCCCTTGTTTTATTTGGAATTCGGTGATATGTACTTGCTGCTTAATCGCAGGACTGAGGCAAAAAAGCTCTATGCCCGCTGTATGGAACAGGCAGACCTTGTATCTAATCAAACCTATGAAGGGATGGCCCGGATCAGACTCAAATCTATGACCGTGGAACCCCCTCCCAGGGAAATTCTTCTGCGTAAGTCCAGGCTGGATTGCGGGTGGGCGCTCCAGGGCGCCAGAATGCAGAATAATCTGAACAATCTAAAGAAACGTCTGGAAGATATTAATCAGATCAACATGTTGTTTGGGATTATCAGCGAAGAGGAAAGCGAGTCAGATCTTATTCAAAATGTCATGGATCTGCTGTTTTCCTATTTTGAGCTGGATTTTGAAGTTCTCATGTATTTCAGCCGAAAGCGCAACCGGTATCAGCAGCGGTACATCAGGGAAAAATCCCCCATTAAAAAGAATGCGCAGTTTACCTCCCTCATTCAGCATCTGGGAGATTATCCTGATCCGGTGCGATTCACCCAGTCGGTGGATCTGGCTGACTTTTCTCCCCTCATGGACGATTACGGGGGAGTGCTGAGTATCTCGGTGAATCCCAGGAGTGAAACCCAGGGGCTCATCGTATTCTTCACAAGAGCCGGAGAATCCCGGATTCGCCCGGAGCTTCTCCAGCTTTTCAGCATTGTGAGTCAACAGTTCGGACTTGCCCTTGAACGGCTGAACCAGAAGCAGACAATTATGCTGCAAAATGAAGAATTGAAAGGGAAGAACGATCTGTTGAGAAAATCATCAACCACCGATTATCTTACAAATCTGGGAAACCGTGCCGCGCTGTACGACACACTGGAAAATGAAATATCAAGACACGAACGGTATAGCCGGAACGGAAAGAAGCATCTGGCACTTTTGTTTATCGATTTGGATAATTTTAAGTTCTTCAACGACACCTATGGGCATGCGGCAGGGGATGCTCTGCTGATTCAGGTTTCCCGCACCATCACCACGGTGATCCGCCAGATAGATACTGCGTTCCGCTATGGCGGGGATGAGTTTGTTGTGGTGCTGCCGGAAACCGACGAGCAGGGGGCGGGGGAACTGGGACAAAGAATTATCCGGGAGATAGAGGACAACGAGTCATACCGGGATCATCTGCGGGAAATTATCGGGCGAAGTATATCTGTTCCCGATGGGAAACAGCTCTCCTGTTCAATCGGGATTGCGGCTACCACCCGGCTGCCTGAGGAAGCCCTGAATGTAGACGGGTTCCTGAACCTTGCGGACAAAGCCTTGTATCAGGCGAAAATGCTGGGAAAACACCGCTATTACCTTGCCTAAAATCCCGGGCTGCGGGTATCTTCATTCACACATGAAATACAAAAACAGTTTCACCAACGCCCTCCAGGGAGGCGAGAAAGCCTTTCGGGAAATGAAAAACTACAGTAAAACTCCTCCCATTTTTGAGACATCGGTATTCAGTTTCGACTCCCTTGAAGATGTGAATGCATATCTTGACGGCGATCCTGATCTGTACATGTACAGCCGTCTGGGGAACCCGAACAACCGGCAGCTGGAAACACGGCTTTCGGCCCTGGAATCGGCGGAAGCCGCAGTGGTTAGTTCAAGCGGTATGGCGGCGGTCTTTGCCGCGGTAATAGGTCTGATGAAGGCGGCAGGAGCATATTCTTCCAATACCCGCATTGTAACCTCCCGCTATCTTTACGGAGGAACCAGATCCCTCTTCTTACAGGAGCTGGTTCCCCTGGGGTTCAGCATTGTGGAGGTGGACAGCGAATCACCTGAATTGGTTCTGGACGCCCTGAATGCCGGACCCCCAAACTGTCTGACTATTCTGTATTGGGAAACGGTAAGCAATCCCGGCATGAAGGCGGCCGATATTCGGGCCCTGACCGACTCTGCCCGCTCCTCCCGGCCGGGAAAGGGGCAAAACGGGTGCAGTCTTGAAATTCTGGTGGATAACACGTTTCTCTCCCCGGCGCTGTTCCGCCCCTTGGAACATGGGGCCGACGGAGTGGTTCACAGCACCACCAAGTATCTGAACGGTCACAGCGACGCCACCGGGGGAGCGTTTCTATCACGAAAGCCGGTGGTGGATGAGGCCCGCAAGGCGATAATTAACTTTGGGTCCCAGCTCAGCCCCTTTGAATCATGGTTGACATTTCGGGGGCTCCAAACCCTTCCGTTGAGAATGGAACGCCACAGCTCAAATGCCCTTCATATTGCGGGGCTCCTGAATAAGCTGCCCCAAATAGATAATGTACGCTACCCCGGTCTGGACTCATCGGGAGAACTTTTCCCCCGGGGCGCAGGCGGAATGCTCAGTTTCGATCTGGACAGCCCCGCTGCCGCCGGTAGGTTTATTGAGGGGCTGGAGATGATCAGTTTTTCCCCCTCCCTGGCAGGGCTTCAAAGCACCGTGAGTTATCCAGCAAGCACCAGTCATCGAAACCAGAGCGATGAGATGCTCACGTCCCAGGGAATCAGCCGTTGTACCATCAGGCTTTCGGTGGGGTTGGAGAATCCGGATGATATTTTACAGGATATCCATGGGGCATTGAAAGGAGTTGAAGATGTTTGATCAAATGAAGATTGAAGTACAGGATTCCGCCGTCGATTACCCTCTTATGAAGGCTCAGGCCGCAGAGATTGTGAAGGGAGAACCGGACCTTATTGCGAATCTCGCCAATATTTCCTCACTCATCTATCATAGTCTCGGCCGGATAAACTGGGCCGGTTTTTATCTGTGGAATGCAGAGGAGGATGAGCTGGTTTTAGGGCCCTTCCAGGGCAAACCGGCCTGCGTCCGCATAGCTCCGGGTTCGGGGGTATGCGGAGCCGCCTACAGCAGCGGCCGAACGCAGAGGATTGACGACGTGGATGCCTTTCCCGGACACATTGCATGTGATTCCGCCAGTAAATCGGAAATTGTTATTCCCCTGTTCCACGGGGACACCCTTTGGGGGGTTCTGGATATCGACAGTCCCGAGTTGAACCGTTTCGATCAGGGGGATCAGCAGGGGCTTGAAGCCCTTGCGGGTATAATTTCCCAATTGTACGCCCTGCGCAGAACCTGATGAACCCTTCGTTTTTCAGCCGGGGGGTGAACAGCCTCCTTCCTGAAAAAGGAAGGCTGTCCGCTGATCTCCTTGCCTCCCTCAGCCTGATGGTTCTTCTCATACCCCAGTCGATGGCCCAGGCTTCCCTGGCGGGCATGCCCCCGGAATACGGGCTTTTCACCGCCGCAGCGGCACTTACCGCCGGCGGCCTATTCGGACATCTTCACCGCTTTTCCGGGGGACCCACTTCTCTCACAGCCGTTACAATTGCCGCACTCCTGGGAGAACTGGCCCCCGGCGCTAGTGTGGAGTATTTCCAATTGGTCATGCTTCTGGCGCTGATGGTGGGGCTGCTTAGAATAGTGTTGGGGATTATGAAATTTTCATTTTTCGCAAATCTCATTTCCCATCCTGCGGCTGCGGGGTTTACCAGTGCTGCGGCAATGTTAATTATTCTCTCGGTGCTCGGGAATCACAATTGGCGGCACATGCCCACACTGATTATGGGTGGAGGATTCATCCTTTTGAGTCTTCTGCTGAGGCGCCGCGGAGCATCGGTGGCAAGTCTCCTGATTCCCATGTTGTTGTTCACCCTGTTGGCTGTGGTCACAGGATACGGGGATTCAGGGGGCAAGCTTCTCGGCCCTGTGGAATTCAGCATTCCCCGGGTTCACCTCTTCAGAACCGGCCTCTCCCTGCCGGAAGTGCTCTCCATGGCTGTGGATCTCATCCCTGCGGTCCTGCTTGTGACAACGGTAAGCCTTATGGAAATGTTTGCAGTGAGCAACCACATCGTACGGAGCTCTCCTCAGCGAATGAATCTTGACCGGGAGCTGATTGCCCAGGGAGTGGGGGCTCTGGGGGCCGCTGTGGCAGGCGCTTTTCCCGGCAGCGGCTCCTTCGCCCGGTCTGCACTGCTGGAGCATCAGAATGTTTCTTCCCGGCTTAGCAACCTGGTTGCAGGCCTGCTTGTTCTCCCCCTTGCGTTTCTCAGCGGTCCTATTCTGTGGGCAATGCCGCGGGTCATACTTGGCGGCATTATCATTGTTTCTGTGATCGGGCTTATACGCCCGGAAAGCCTGATGAATGCTTGGCGTAGCTCATGGCTGGATGCCCTGGTGTGGCTGGCCGCTTTCGCTGCAACTCTCATGTTCGCTCCTCGAATCTATTATGGAATCCTGGTCCCGGTTCTTCTTCAACTGTGTATTTTTGTTCTCAGGAGGATACGCCCCAGGGTGGTGGTGCTGGGAAGGCATGAAGACGGCAGACTTCGGGATGCCCGGCTGCTCTCCTTACCTCTACCCCGGCATATTCTGATCATCCGGCTGGACAGCTCCCTCCACTTTGCAAATCGGGAGTATGTTGTTCAGAGGGTTCTGGATCAGATCAAAGATATGCCTGAAATTGAGCATCTCATTATTTCCGCCGAAGGAATGCATTATATAGATGAAAGCGGCGTACAAGGCCTTCTGGATCTGCGCGGGTACTGCCGTTCCCGCTCCATACAAGCATGGATAGCGGGTATTAAGCTGCCGGGGCTGCAGGTTCTCATGCGAAGGGGGATTCTTTCCGAAGATGGGCATTCTGAAGATGGGCATTCTGAAGACGGGGCTAAAGCCCCGGAAGCGCCCTTCCGCTATGCCAGGGAAACCGAGGATGCTCTGGGCGAGGTGTATTCGGATCTCCAACAACGGGGGATTGCCGAAAATGTGGATCTCAGAGCTCCAGCGGACTGAGTTTATGGGAACGGGGACAACCTCAACTGAGGCGTCCCCGTTTTCCAGTGGGTGTATGATACCCGGCTATGCTCAAGGGTATGAACCCTGTATTATGCTCTGGCCATCATGTCGTGGAGACCGCCGCCGTTATCAACATTGCTGAAGCCCATCTGGGAAAGGACTCTCTGTCCGTATGAGGAGCGTGCTCCCGATGCGCAGTACAGGGTTATTTCTCTATCCTTGGAGCCAAGCTCTTCGGCCCGGTTGGGAAGCTCATCCAGGGGGATGTTCACCGCACCGGGAAAAGCACCCATGTTAAACTCCTGGGGGGTTCGTACGTCCACCACAATGGGACCGCTTTCCGAAAGCTCTTCTTCACCGCTGCTTTCCTCAGCATCTACCGAGCCGGTATTCGCTTCCAGATCCTCAATGGAGCGTTTCTCCACCGGAAACAAGCCTACTTTCAGAGCCGTGAACCCGGCTGCCCGCTGCTGACGTTCCAGTGAGATGTATCCGCCGCTCAGGTTATACAGCTTTTCAAATCCTTCCCCTGCCATCATTCTCAGGGCAACATGACCTTTCTGTCCATCGTCGCTGATCAGCAGGATGGTCTGATCCTTAGGAATCTCATTGATATGCTCTCTGAGCAGGTTTTGACTGAGATTGGTGCTTCCAAGCAGATTTGCCTTGTTGAAGCTGATGGGGTCACGAAGGTCGATGGCGATGGGCTGATGCTCCTTGGCGAAATCTTCCAGATCCTGGGCCAGAACCGATGGGCTGAAACCGCTGCGGTGGTTGTTTGCGGTGAATGCCGCCATATTTACCGGACCATTGGGACTGTTGAATGGGGGAGCGTATGCCAGATCCAGTTCTTCCAAATCGTTCAAAGTAAGCCCGCCGGCTATGGCGGTGGCGATGACATCCAGACGTTTATCGATGCCCACCCTTCCAGCAGCCTGGGCTCCGAGAATTTTTCCGTCCTCTTTGTTAAATATCAGCATGAGGCTTACTTTTTCCGAACCCGGGTAATAGGCGGTGTGACTTGCCTTGTGGACTACCACGGCATCTGCATTGATTCCTGCTGCTTTGGCATTTTTCAGATTCATTCCAGTGGAGCCTGCAATTGCGCTGAACAGTTTGACAACGCTTGCGCCTCCTGCACCGTTGTAGCTTCGGTTACCTCCCAGCGCATTCTCCGCAGCGAGCCTGCCCTGTCGGTTTGCAGGTCCGGCAAGGGGAATGCGCACCTTTTTGCCCATTACCTTATGTTCTATTTCCAGCATATCTCCGGCGGCAAAAATTTTCTCATCATTGGTTTGAAGACGCTCATTCACCAGGAGTCCTCCGGCTTCACCCATTTCCAGGCCTGCGTCCTTGGCAAGCTGGAGTGTGGGTTTTACCCCTACAGACAATAGAATCATATCGGCTTCCAGCCTGCTGCCGTTGTCGATGTATGCGCTGTTTCCATCAATTTTTTCGAGGGAACTTCCCAAGTGCAGTTCTGCGCCGAAATCCTGCAGCTCTTTGCTGAGAAAACCGGCGAACTCAGCCTCCAAATTGGGCATTACCTGAGGAAGACGTTCAACCAGCTGCACCTTCATTCCCCGCTTTGCCAATGCTTCGACCATCTCGAGACCGATAAATCCGCCTCCCACAACAACTGCAGTTCGGGGTTCTTGTTCCCGAATGTATGAATCTATGGCATCCATATCGTCCAGGGTCCAGAGCTGGAATACATTGTCCTGCTGAACACCCGGGATCGGAGGTACAATGGGCTTGCCTCCCTGGGCCAAAATGAGTGAATCATACTCAAACTCCTGCTCAGATCCGTCGTTGCGGTTGCGGGTATGCACCCTGCGGTTTTCCCGATCCAGGGAAACAGCTTCGGTAGCCGTGTGAACCTTTACCCGATACTGATCATGAAATGTTTCGGGACTGGCGAGAATGAGGGAAGAACGGTTTTCAATATCACCGCCCAAATAATACGGGAGCCCGCAATTCGCAAACGAGACATCATCACCAGCCTCAAGGAGGGTGATTTCCGCTTCTCCATCCAATCTTCGTGCCCGGGCCGCTGCCGTGGCACCCGCGGCGACGCCGCCTATAATGACAATCTTTTTCATATCTATCTCCTGTTATATATAAAAAAATATATATAAAAATAAGCAGATAGTCAAGGGCAAACGGTCAAAACATCCACATCCGTTCTTGAATTACAGCGGGAAACACCGTATCATGATTGATAGAATGAAACGGGCAATGTACTTTGCTGTGCTCTGGGTACTTCTTTTGCCGGCTTTTTTGGCGGGAGATACTGATCAATTGACCCGGGAAAGTAAAAAAAATACAGATATATTGATACTCCACTCCTACAGCCAAAGTTTTGCATGGACTGAGTCTATTAACCGGGGACTGATTGAAGGTACGTTAGACCAGAACTACAGTCTTTGGTTTGAGTACATGGATGCAAAGCGTTTTAATTCCGAAGAATATCTTGAACAGCTGTATGAAGTATTCAGCTATAAATTCCGGGGACAGGAATTTGATCTGGTAATTACATCGGATAACCTGGCCTATGAGTTTTTCATGAATCACCGAAGCAGTCTCTTTAATAACGCTCCCGCCCTCTCCATCGGGTTGAATCAGGAACCTTCGGCGAGAGGGGAAAATATCCGCTACATTATCGAGCGGAACGATTACCGGAAGAATATCGACTTGGCGCTTGCGGCTCATCCTGATGCCCGAAATATCCACATAATTCTTGATCAAACCCTTACCGGCGGAATCATCAGAGAACAGCTTGAGGATCTTTCCCGGGAGTACAGTCAGAATTTCAATTGGATTGATAGTGGTGACCTTGGAGAGCTGTCCCTGAAGGTTTCTGCCATCGACCCCGGGGATGTACTCTTTTACGTGTTGTATTTTTATGATGGTGAGAAGCCGGTGAACAATGACCTGATCATCAACCGGCTTGTGTCCATCAGTCCGGTTCCCATCTACAGCTTCTGGTCGTTTGCCATCCTGGAGGGGGCACTGGGCGGCTACGTGTACGACGGCTTCCTATTGGGTAAATACAGTGCAGAGATTCTAGAAAATATTTGGCAGAACGGCGAGCTGGATAAATGGTCGGGACTGGTGAACCAGCCCATCGCCGGATATCAGGTGGATTATCCCACCGCACAGCGTTATGGAATGAATAAGGGTGACTTTCCCCGTGACACCCAATATCTACGGGAGCCGGAAGGATTCTTTGAAAAACATGCCCGGGTTCTGGGAGTCTCTGCGGTAATTATACTGGTCCTGGTGCTGTTGATTATTTTAATCCAGTTCAACCTCCAAAGACAGAAAGCGCTGAACCGCTACAATTCAGCGATGGTAAAAACACAGAAAGAGGTTATGCATAACCTGAGCATCGTAATTGAGCGCCGCTCAAGCGAGACAGCAGAGCATTTGAACCGGATTACCGGGCTTTCCACCTTCATAGCAAATCATCTGGGATTAAACCAGCACGATATAGATTCCCTGCATCTGGGTGCTTCACTCCATGATGTGGGAAAGGTGGGAATATCCGACAATATTCTGAAGAAAGCAGGTCCCCTCACAGCTACGGAAATGGCGGAAATTCGCACTCATCCCAGAAAAGGCTATGAAATTCTGAAAGACAGTGATAATGAATATATCCGCACCGCAGCTGTTATTGCGTTGGAACACCATGAATGCTGGGACGGCTCCGGATATCCCGACGGCAAACAGGGGCAAGATATTCATATTCTCGCCCGCATCGTAACCATGTGTGATGTGGTGGATGCATTACTCAGCGAGCGCAGCTATAAACCGGCGTGGTCCACCCACCGTGTTCGGGATTATGTTCGGGAGCAGGAAGGGAAGCTGTTCGATCCCGGTATTACCAAATTTGTGCTGGAAAACTGGAGTGAATTTCTTGAAATATGGGAAGCCGGAGGCGATACGGCCTCGCTCAAACATGCAGTTAAGGCTCTGGATTAGAGGCTGTTCATGGCTCATGAGGATCGTTCCAAATTGCCTCGGGAACCTAAAAATGCGTATATTAGGGACATGTCAAAAGAAATACCTGAAAGAACCGCAGATCCGATGACGCTGACTCCTGAGCTGGTGCCGGATACCTGCATAGCATTTAATATCGGACGGGCCTACCGGGCGGTGCTTCGCCGCTACGAGCAGGCTTTCAAAGCTGCAGATATAACCACCATGCAGTATGGTTTGCTCGTCCATACTGCCATTAATGAACCCGCTTCGGGGATACAAATCAGTCAGTCCAGCGGTCATGATCCCAGCACTCTCTCCCGCACCTTGTCCTACATGGAGGAAGCTGGATACATCCGGGGGGTTAAGCCCGTGGACGGTGACAGGCGGAAACGGGTTTACAGCCTGACCTCCGCAGGAAGAAAAAAGCTGAATGAGGCATTACCTCTGTGGGAAAAGGTTCAAAAAGAAATACTCCTGGAAATCGGTGAAAGCGAATGGATAGCCGGGCTGAAAACACTGAAAAAAATCCAGCAAATCGAATAAACCCGGCCGCGGGTTACCCGGGGCCGTGAATAAAAAAAGTGCAGAGGAATTTTTAAAAAACTTGTAGATACATGCAAAAATCATTAGTATTTTAGTCCGGAAACAGTTCAAGGGAGCTGGTCAATGAACGGCTGAGCTTTTCCTGAGGAAATCCCAGGAAAACCGGACAACACCCGGGAGGTGTGTATGTATCTGCCCAAATCTTCACTTCGTATTTTGTGTATTACTGTGTGTTATTTTGTCGTCCTGACTGCAGGGCTGGCGGCTGCTCCACAGGCCGAACTCTGGCCCCGCTGGGAGGCCCATGATTCGGACTCTCTACAGCAAGCTGATCACGCTCCCTGGGAGGAGTTCCTGGAAGAGTACCTGGAAACCGGCACCGCGGACGGGATACACCGCATGCAATACGCCGAAGTATCCGATAGACAGCGTGAAGAACTGGATGCCTACCTGAACTACCTGGGGGAGCAGCCGGTGTCTATGCTGAACAGGGATGAGCAGTTCGCCTACTGGGTGAACCTTTACAATGCCCTCACCGTGGACCTGATCCTGGATAATTATCCTGTGGAAAGTATCCGCGATATTTCCAAACCATGGGATACCCCGCTCATCAGTGTTGAGGGGGTCGAACTCACCCTGAACGATATTGAACATCGGATTCTGCGTCCCATCTGGCAGGATTCAAGAATCCACTATGCTGTGAATTGTGCCAGTATGGGCTGTCCTAATCTTCAGCCCCGGGCATTCACCTCAGACAATCGGGAACAACTTCTTAATACGGCCGCATCAGAATACATCAACCATCCCAGGGGAGCGGATTTCAGCGGAAGGAGTCCCCGGCTTTCCAGTATTTACAACTGGTATCAGGAAGATTTTCAAAACTCAGTGGAAGGAGTCATGAAGCATATTGCCGAGTATGCAGAAGGACAGACTCTCACGGATGCCGAAGCATACATCAGCCGGGGATATCCCGGCAGGATTAGATATGACTATGATTGGAGTCTGAATGAATAGTCGCACGATCTCTTTCATTCTCCGCCCTGTGAACGGATGGCGCCGTGCTATACCGGTCATACTGCTTTTGCTCATTACCGGAACATCCTATCTTGCAGCTCAGCCTGTGGGAGCAAGCCTGGAATCTGAATTCAATACCGATTTCAGTATCCGCAGTATTGAAATGAATGAAATACGCTCAGGAGGTCCTCCAAAGGATGGAATTCCGGCAATTGATGATCCTGAATTTGCATCCTTAGAACAAAATTCTCAGGGACTGACGGATAATGAGATGGTAATTGCCGTTTCTTCCGGTGGCGTTCACAAAATCTATCCTCTGCGAATTCTGATCTGGCATGAAATAGTAAATGATACTATTGCCGGTACGCCCATTTCTGTCACTTGGTGTCCCCTCTGTAATTCCGCATTGGTGTTCGGACGGAGGGTCCGCCATGAGGGGCGCAGCATGCTTCTTGATTTCGGTACCACCGGAAGATTGAGATATTCCAATCTTCTGATGTATGACCGGCAAACCGAGTCATGGTGGCAGCAGGGAAGCGGCAGGGCTCTTATCGGGGAACTCAACGGTCTTCAACTGGAAATTGTGACTGCCACCACTATTAGCTATCAGAATGCCTCAAGAGTATTTCCCGATGCACTGATTCTTCAGCCCCCTGACCTGTCATCAAGAGCATACGGAGTGAACCCATTTCGTGGATATGACCGCTCATCCACACGCCTTCTCTATGAAGGCCCGGAACTTGGAGGGGAGGACAGGCGCCCTCTGGAACGGGCCCTGTTCGTTCATGGCCCAGGGGAAGAGCCCCTCATCCTTGCATACCACAGCTTACGTGAAGAGCCTTTTATCCGGCTGAACACCAATAATGGAACCCTGTATGTATTGTATGATCCGGATGCCCGAAGCCCCCTTGATCAGGGACGAATAAACACCGGGCGTCAGGTGGGGACGGCCAATGCATTTCTGAACAAAACCACCACAGACCAAAAGGTCCGGATTCAAGCTCTGGGGTTGAATACCCTGGATACGGCGGGAGGACCAAATGGAATCACTTCGGATATGGCCGAAGAGTTTGCCCTCAGCGATGAAACGGTACTTATTGACGTCATAAGCGACACAGTTTTCGATGCCAACGGCTTGGGAGTATTGGGGCCTCTCTCCGGTACACGCCTGAGCCCGGCAGTATCTGTCCAGCATTTTTGGTTCTCGGCCCGACTTTTCAGTAACGGCGAGGACAGGCAGGGATTACTGGACTAATTTGTCCAGCGGGAAAGCAAGTGTGGGGTCATACCTAAACACGAACAGAAGCATACACGGGCACAAGTATACACAGACGCAAGTATATACAGACACAACAATGAGGAGAACAATATGAAACGGGGAAAATTGGCTGCACTATTGCTGGCAGCAGGTGCCGTGGTTGCTGCGGCGATAATATTCGATCTGCCCTCTCTGATTATGCAGGGGCTGGACTGGATTGCCGACCTGGGCTGGGTGGGAGCTATCGTGTATGTACTTCTCTATATAGCTCTTACTGTGGCATTAATTCCCGGGAGCATTATTACCCTTGCGGGGGGATTTATTTTCGGTCTCGGTTACGGAACCGCCCTTGTCAGCCTTGGATCTACGGTGGGAGCTTCCCTTGCATTTTTATTCGGGCGCTTTTTATTCAGGAACTGGGTAAGCAGGCAAATGGAGGGCCGGCCGAAGTTTTCCGCCATTGACCGGGCGGTGGCCCATGAAGGCTGGAAGATTGTCTTTCTCACCCGGCTTTCACCCCTGTTTCCCTTTTCCCTCCAGAATTATGCATATGGAATAACAGGAGTGAAGTTTTTTCCTTATGTGCTCGCTTCATGGATCGGGATGCTCCCCGGTACGGTCATGTGGGTGTATTTCGGATCCCTGGCGGGAAACATCACCGAAGTAGCGGCGGGCGTATCATCCGATACCATTGAACAGGCCGGAGCGGCCTGGTTGCAAACACTGATAAACGGATTAGGGCTTGCAGCAACGGTTGCGGTGACCATATTCATTACCCGTCTCGCCCGCAAAGCGCTGAAAAAACATATGTCCGAAGATGCGCCGGACCACGGCAGCGACAGTCAAAACGGGAAGTGATGATTGAGAGGCAGGCGGGGGAACCTGAGCATCCTGCAGCGGGGCCGGACGGCCGGAATGGAACGTTCCGGCAGACAGGTCGGCCCGGCAGGCCGCCGGCGAGCAGCGGGCAGACAGGTCGGCTGGCAGCGGGTCAGGAGGGATGTTCAAGAAGGCGGAAATCTGCCTTTTGTTCCTCTACGGAAACCCGGTTGATCCGCACCTTCACAGGATCTCCCAGCCGCAGAACTGCTTTTCGTTTCTCACCTTTCAGCTGATAGTTCTCCCCGTCGAAAATATAATGATCGTCCTTCATCTCCGATATATGCACAAGTCCGTCGATCATGAAATCCTTGAGCTGTACGAAAAGACCGAATGATGTCACCCCGGTGATAATCCCTTCATGGTCCTCGCCCAGACGGTCCTTGAGAAACTGCATGGACTTGATTCTGATATATTCCCGTTCCACGTCGGTTGCGAGGCTTTCCGCTTCCGAGGCGTGATCACAGAGCCGTTGAAGCTCCTTTTTCCGTTTCTGCCCTTCAGCCTCTGAAAGCTTGATACCCGTACGTCCGTACTCTTTGAGAAGCCGATGAACCAAAAGGTCGGGATATCTGCGGATTGGAGAGGTGAAATGGGTGTAGGCGTCGAAAGCCAGGCCGAAGTGACCCTGATTTTCTACGCTGTAAACAGCCTTGGTCATGGATCGCAATGCAACTTTTTCAATTAGATCCTTAAACTCGAGGTTTTCAATAATGGACAGGAGTTTTCGGTAATCCTCGCTTTCTAGTTCATCCTCGGGGATGCGGTAGTTGATCCCCTGGGCTTTGAGGAGATTAAGAAACGTTCTGGCATCTTCCGGTTCGGGACGCTGGTGGATCCGGTACACGAAGGGCAGGGACCCGATTTTTTCTATGTGCCGGGCAACGGTGCGGTTTGCGGTGAGCATGCATTCCTCAACCAGGCGGTGGGCGTCCAGCCGTCTGGAGGGTTCGATGCTCTTGGGCGTTCCGTCGTCGTTCAGACTGATCACCGGCACCGACGCATTAAAATCGATGCTTCCGGTTTCTTCCCTCTGCCGCCGGAGCAGGAGACTTACGGCCTGCAATAGATGAATGGTTTTTCCCTGGGGATCATATTTTCCGTCGAGGATTTCTTCCACCTGCTCATAGCTAAAACGTCGGTCGCTCTTAATAATGCTTTCCTGAATTCGGTAGCTCAGCACCTCGCCTCGGCTGTTCACCGTCATGATCACGCTGAAAGCCGGACGATCAACCCCGGGTTTCAGACTGCATAAATCATTGGCCAGGCGCTCGGGCAGCATGGTGGCCACATGGTTCAGCAGATATATGCTGGTGCTTCGCTTTGCGGCCTCTGTATCAATTTTACCGCCCGGCTCAACGAAGTAGCTCACATCAGCAATATGCACCGCCAATTCGAACATTCCCCCGGGAAGCTGCTTTAATGAGATTGCATCGTCAAAATCTTTGGCGCTCTCCGGGTCAATGGTGAATGTGAGCTGTTTTCGGAAATCCAGCCGCTCTTTCTTCAGCTTACGCATGTTGGGTTGGGGGATGTTACGGGCGATGCGGTTCAGTTCCTCCGGATACTCATAGGGCAGATCCCGTGAGCGAAGTACCATTTGTACATCCACACCCGGCGCATCCGGGTAGCCCAGAACGTCCAGAATATTTCCGTCCCTGCTGACCACAACCACCTGGCCGGTTTTGGCGTTTCCCGCCTTTCTCACGGGAATGGGGCGGGTGAGGCTGTCATCCTCAGGGATTACCCGGGGCTTTCCGTCCTTCCAGGTGTAGAGACCGACGAACTCACGCCGCCCCTCTTTGCTAATGGATTCCACTCTGCCAATAGGGTTTTTGCCCCGGGGCCGGGACTCGATGCGAACCCGTACAGTGTCTCCGTCCATGGCCTGGCCTACATTATCCAGGGGGATAAAAATATCCTGACCTTCCGGAACGATGAGAAAGCCGAATCCCCGGTTATGCAGGGATATTACTCCCTCAACCTTGTCGCCCCTGGCTGCAGATCCGGCGGCGGCGGAATTTTGAGCTGCCTTTCCTGCCGGGCTTTTTGCGGATGTGCTGCGGGGACGGCGGGATTTCCCGGGGCGGGACTCTTTGGCCGACTTTTTCTGTCCATTGTCGGATTTCTGCTTGTTCGCCGGTTTTTTCCCGGCTTTTTGTTCTGATGTTTTCTTGTTGGGTTTGTTTGTCATATGCTCTCTAAATTTCTGTATATACAAATAGTATAGTTCATAACGCCGTGAACAATCACAGCTATGCTGTTGGTGCGGTATCGGAGGTTCAGCCTTGTAGGAGAATCCGCGATTCTGAATCGCAGCGAAGAAGGGTGAAACCGAAGCTGTCTGCAATGTACTCCCAGCTGCGGCAACTGTAAAACACAAGGTGGGTGCTGTCGTTAATATACCACCACTGAAGCGGCTGATCAATGGTATCGCTGAGGCGGGTTACCACATAGATTAGACCGCCGGGCCGGAGAATCTTTTTCATACGTTGAAATTCATTTTTCGGGTTGGCGAAGTGTTCTGCGGCTTCGCAGCAGATAATCCGGTCATATGGTGTTGAATCCAGCTTATCGTATCCGTATATGGGATCCCAGCACTCTGCTTCAATGGCCTTTTCCCTGAGCATGCGGGCCAACACCTCTTCCTCTCCGCCCCCGTAATCCAAAACCCTGTAATCATTCAGGCTTCCCATCCATTCCGTCGCCCCTTCAAGAATTTTTTCCAGATACGTACGGTAAGCGGGATTGCCGTATTGATTATTATGAGTGGCATAGCGCCGGATTTCTTCCTCTTTTGGAGGATGCTGAGATTCAGGCACATGGATGCAATCGCAGTATCCGCAGCGGTAAAAATCCCTATGGGCGTGTTCAACGTTTCGGGATCCCAGCTGAACGGAGTCGGATGAGTTACACAGAGGGCAGTTCATCCGCTCAGCATAGCCGTTCATGCCTGAAGTGCAAAGCCTTTCAAGCCCGAATGGCCCCCTGCCGATGGAGTAGTATGGCGAAGAATCTATTTTCCCGGTTTACCCGGTTTAAAACCCAGCGCGCACGGAAATTCCTGCAGAGCCGGGGATATCTGGTGGAACCCCTCAGCAGCCTATTTCAGGATGCACCTGCAGAATTTGCGGGGCATTGGGATCGGGTGCGTCCCTATACGCTTACTTCCCCGGAACGCGGACTGGGGTTGTACACGGCGGTGGAACATGTGTGCCGATACGGCATTTCCGGGGATATTGTGGAATGCGGGGTGTACAAGGGGGGCTCCAGCATGCTGGCGGCCCTTGCCCTTCTGGAACACAATCCACGGCCTGATCGACGCATCTGGCTATACGATACCTTCAGCGGAATGACCGAACCCGGCGAACACGATGCCATTGCAGCCAGCGGGCAGGCGGCAGCGGAGCGCTTCTCCCCGGGTTGGTGGGAGGCGGGGCTGGAAGAGGTTCGCAAAGCCATGAGCCTCACTGCCTACCCTCCAGATCAGCTGAAGTTTGTCCCGGGAGATGTTATGGAGACGCTTACGGAATCGACGCCGCAGCAGATTGCCGTTCTCCGCCTGGATACCGACTGGTATGAATCCACCCATAGGGAGCTGGAGGTCCTCTATCCTTTGGTTAGCCCGGGAGGATTCATTATTATCGATGACTACGGCCACTTTACCGGTGCAAAGAAGGCGGTGGACGAATACTTTCTTAAGGCAGCAAGCGGACAGGCTCCCTACCTTCATCGGCTGGATTACACAGGCAGAATGTTTCAAAAGCCTCTGGATTGATTCACAGGCCGAGCCCTTGGCCGGCCCTTTGGTCTCTAATTGCGGCCAGCAATTCTGGTCTTCAATTCCGGCCAGCATTCTGCCGTAAATTCCGGTCTGGATTCAGTCAAGTCTCCTGATCCGGCCGCCGGCGGAGTTGGTGAACTCCCGCCTGTGAGACTGCCAAACCCTTCTCATGCATGGACTTTTCCTGTAGTATGCCCGGGCTATGACTACCACCACCAAATCCGGTGCGGAACTCGCCCGGGAAATTGAAAAACGGCGTACATTCGCCATTATCAGCCACCCCGATGCGGGGAAAACAACTCTTACTGAAAAGCTTTTGCTGTACGGGGGAAGCATCCGGGAAGCCGGCGCGGTGAAATCCAATAAAATTGATCGGGGAGCCACCTCCGACTTCATGGAGATCGAGCGTCAGCGGGGCATCTCCGTAGCCACTTCGGTTATGAGTTTTGAGTACGCTGGAAAAATCATCAATATTCTCGATACCCCGGGGCATAAAGATTTTGCCGAAGATACATATCGAACCCTCACCGCCGTGGACAGCGTAATTCTGGTGGTGGACTCGGTGAAGGGTGTTGAGGAACAGACCGAGCGGCTCATGGAAGTGTGCCGGATGCGCAATACACCGGTGATTGTCTTTATTAATAAGCTTGATCGGGAGGGCAGAAATCCCCTTGAGTTGATGGATATTATCGAAGAAAAGCTTTCCATTTCTGTACGTCCTCTCACCTGGCCGGTAAATCGGGGGGATCGTTTTAAAGGGGTGTACAACCTGGTGGAGCAGAACTTGTATCTCTTCCGTCCCGGAAAGACCAGTATCGAGGAAGACCGCATACTTATCGAAAACCTGGAGGACCCCAGGCTCCCGGAAGAAGTGGGGGAAGAGGACAGCGCTCAGCTGAAAGAAGACGTGGAATTGATTGAGGCCGCCTATGGCGATTTTGACCGGGACGCATATCTGTCCGGGGACCTTGCTCCGGTATTCTTCGGTTCAGCTCTGAATAATTTCGGCGTCCGGGAACTGCTGGAGACCTTCCTGGATATTTCTCCCGCCCCCCGGGCCCGGGATACCGATGTACGGACAGTGGCATCTGATGAAAGTAAATTCTCCGGTTTTATATTTAAAATTCACGCCAATCTGGATCCCAAGCACAGGAACCGCATAGCCTTTTTGAGGGTCTGCAGCGGAACCTTTCAGCGGAATACCATGTTCCACCATGTACGGGCGGGGAAATCCATCCGCTTCAATAATCCTTACAGCTTCATGGCTTCAAAAAAAGATGTGGTGGATTATGCATATCCTGGAGATGTGGTGGGGCTGTATGACCGGGGGGATCTGAAAATCGGAGACACGCTGACAACCGGCGAACAGTTCATGTATCAGGGAATTCCCAGTTTTTCTCCGGAGGTGTTTCAAGAGCTCACCAATACCGATCCCATGAAGAGCAAGCAGCTGGAAAAAGGAATCCGCCAGCTTACCGAAGAGGGCTTGGCCCAGCTGTTCATTCAGGATCAGGGAAGACGAAAAATTGTGGGTACCGTGGGTAATCTTCAGTTTGATGTAATTCAGTACCGGCTGCTCAATGAATACGGGGCCAGTTGCCGTTTCACACCGCTGAATTTTGCCCGGGCATGCTGGCTGACCAGCAGTGACCGGAAAAAGCTGGATAGATTTGTGGAATCTCAGCGACGGAGAATTGCCATGGACAAGGATGAAAACCCGGTATATTTCGCCGAAAGCGAGTGGGATCTGAACTACATGCGCCGGGAGTATCCTGATATTGAGTTTCACTTCACCAGCGAGTTTAAGCTTCAGCGGGATTAGTGTTCATAGAAAATAGTATTCAGCCCATATGGAGCCGATAAATCGGCGGATTACCTCGTAGTCGGTCTCAGATTTCCGGATCTGTTTTTCTGATCTTATTCATCAGTTCACCGGTTCCGTTGCCTCCCGCAACCACCGAGCGCATGGTTTCTTCGAAACCGGTGTCCAGAAAGTCCACCCGTTCTTCTGTTACGTGGAACACCAAGCCATTGGTGGGGTTGGGGCTCGTGGGAACAAATGCCGTGTAGAAACCCTTTTCCACATGATGATCGGTAATGAATGCGGTCATCATTGTTTCATTATCGTAGGGGCGAATAAGGGCGGGACGGGTGAACATCTCATTCCGCTCGGTATTAAAAAACGGCTTTGCCGCCTCTCTGAGCAAATTGTACCCCGGAACCCGCCGCAGGATATGACGCTCAAGCCGGTTGTGGATGAAATTCCCCACCTTGGTTTTTACAATCAAACCGATCACAAAACATCCCGCCAAAATAAGTACCACTGCGATTGCCGATGCCAGGCTCACCGAAATTTCCAGCCATTCATTTATTTTCAGCGCAACAGGCAGCACTGCCTGGGATACCAATCGGAACAGCCAGCTGAAGAAAAAGAACAGGACGGCCAGGGGAAAAATTACCGCCACTCCCCCGATGAATATTGTGGAAATGAACTTGGACAGTCGTTTCATGGCTCTGCCTCCCTCCTACATAGTGCCTAAAAGACGGGAAAAAAGCCACTGTATAAAAGTTGTTGACAAAAATTGCCGCTCATTGTTAAATTGCTAAAAATAGATAAATTGAGCAAAAAAAATGAAACGAATTCATATTGTAATTTCGATTTTACTCGCAAGTATTGCTTTGAGTGGCTGCGACACCGGGCTTTTTCAAAAGGACGTTGAGGTGTTTTTCCAGGTAAGTTCAGATTTCACCTTCGGGAATGAAACCACTGGCTGGCATGCACCTACGAACATTTATATCAGCGGGAACTTTAATGAATGGGATGAGACTGACTCGGCTGAATATGAACTGGTGGATAGCGGACAGGGGTATTTCTCCTGGAGCATGATGGCTGAGCCCGGGACAGAAATCGTATTCAAATACAGAATTGCAACCGAGGACTATCCGGAACCTCGATGGTGGACAGATATGCGGCAGTGCTATGACGGTTCTCCGGGTATTGCCCCCCAGTCTAATCTGATTCGTTTTGAAGACGACGGATTTGAAGGATATAACGCAGTCTATACCGTGCCGGAAGAATGATCTGCCGGCTGGCAGCGCAACACACGGGGGCTCATCCGCTCCACTGTTAAAATGATCAACTGCTCAACTACTCAACGGCAGGGGGCTATGTTCCGGATCGTCCCAGGGAAAGCTCTCAAAATTTCCGTAATGAAAGCTCAGAAGGGTTCCGTTTTCCTGGCTTTTCTCCATCCGGGCCCGCAAATCCGGGGAATTCCGGGGCAGCAGTCCGTCCATGGCCGCAGATCCCTTTTGCCGGCTCAGTGGAATGGCATACGCCCATCGCTTGCCGTCCCCTACCACCCAAATTCCGGGAAAGCCCAGGCGGAATTTCATCAGGTCCCTGTGTTTCCCGGTAATTGCTGCAGGAATCTCCATGAGCAGATACTCTCCGATGCCCGGAAACAGGTCTGAAATGTCTGTAAGTGCCGGGGGCGACGATTCGCCGGGTCCTTCCAGGTCCGTCATCATTTCCATGGAACGATCCCATGCCGGGGTTCTGTAGAGCCGATCTTTTTCATTGAAAATGCTTGCATCCCTGAGAGCCTCAATGCGGGAGGGGCTAAGCTGGATCTGAAGGGAATTGATCTGGGAGGTAAAGCTGTGGGTGTACCAGCATTTGCTGGCAAGGTAGTCTTTACATTCCTGTGGCTGCTGATCACTGTTGTGAATCCGGCATTGTCCGCTGAGGGAATCCAGGAAGCGGCAGTTGCTCCGGTAGTAGAGGGTGAGCCCCCCTTTGGCCCTCATGGAGACCAGAAGATTCGGTTCCTCTGAAAGATTGGTGAGCAGGGAAAAATCCTTCAGGAATTCTGCGTCCAGACTGCTCACCGGCATGTTTTTGCAGCAGGCAGTTGAACTGCAGAGCGAACAGGGGGAGTGCTGCCAGCCTGCGTTTGAGTTGTTCATGGAGAATGTATACCTCGGAATGAATATATTGTGGATGAATGGATCTGATAGATAAACTGAGCCGATAATAGCCGGATTAGCGCGAATATAGCAAGTACTTCGGAACCGCCGGGCAGCAACTACTCCTGGGGTTTTCCGAAGAGGAAGCCCTGCACCAGGTCAACCCCCAGCGTTTTTACCCAATTGTAGTCTTCCTCGGTCTCCACTCCTTCGGCGATGGTGGTGATCTTCATTTGCTTTGACAGCTGGATGATGCTTCTGAGAATGGTCTGCTTGAAGCTGTCGCTACTCACACCGATAACCATATCCATATCCAGTTTCACAATGTCAGGACGTAACTGGTGGAGGAGATTCAGCGAGCTGTAGCCCGAACCCAGGTCATCAAGAGCAACCTGGAAACCGTTGGAACGGTAGTATTCCACAATAGACAGCATTCTGGGAATATCCTGAATATAATCGCTTTCAACCAATTCAAATACGATATCCGACGGCTTAAACGAGGTTTCTCCAATTGCCTGCATGGTGGTCCGTAGACAATAATCGGGGCTGTAAATTGAAGTTGGATTGAAATTAATAAACAGCTTTTCGGTTATGTTTTTTTCTGCTGCCCGTCTCACAGCAGAAACTCTGGCTTCCCGGTCAAGATAAAAGAGCAGATCCGCTTTCCGGGCCACCGAAAAAATAATTCCCGGGTTAACGGAATTTCCTTCCCGATCCCGTCCTCTGAGAAGCACTTCCCTGCCGTAAATGGCCTCCGGGTTTTGTGCGTCCCTGATGGGGTGAAACACATGACTGAGCCGCTGCTCCCGCAGCATATCCAGAAGCCAGTTGCCCTCAAGGCGGGAGAAAATTGCCAAAAGGCTTTCCATGTGGATCAGATCATGAATGGTGGGGTCATGTCCCGGTGGAACATAGAGAGCCTTGGTTCCGGATAATTCCGCTTCGGCGAAATCTTTCAGGTGGTTTCGCATCACCTCACCAATCTGATCCTTGGTAATACGGCTGGAAAGCACTCCATCCGATTCATGCAAGGCTGCACCGGCCTGGCGGAACGCATTTTTCAGTTTATCACCGGTAAGGGCAATTGCAGGGGATAGATACAGCACCCCCTCTGAAATCATTGTTTCAGGCAGAATTTCGCATTTGCTGCACTTCATACCATTCAATAATATATATCCAAAACTGCGTGTTAAGATCGTTTTCAGGTTCCGTCGCTGCAGGGTTTCTATTGAACTTCTGTTCAATTTCCCCGGGATGATATTATACTGAGTAACAGCGGCGTTATGCGCCGAAACGTTGTTACCTGCCCAAAGGAAGAAATGTATGGCCCGACGAACCAAAACGCTTTCGTTTAAGATCACTATTCTCATAGTAATTATCACTCTGGTGACATTTCTGATTATGTCGTTCATTCTTGAATCCACGGTCCGCCGAATTATAACCAATGAAAAACGGGAACAGTTTGAGTTCCGGGCAGAGATGATCATGGCGATTATTCAGGACGGTTATGTGGAATATACCAGGGAGCTGCAGGAACTTCAGCGCTCCCAGCGGGCCGAACGGGCTGAGCTCCTGGAGTCGGGGGCAGGCAGCGACGAGCTGGTTGAGCTGGCCCGGGAGACCCGGAGCGAGATTCTCTCCCGCATCAGACAGCAGTATTATGAAAGCGATATGCTGCAGGATGACGAGGTGATACCGTTCATTCTTGACCAGCAGAGGACGGTTCTGCTCCACCCGACGCTGCCCGGAGGGAGCAGGGAGTTGGCCTTTGAAAACTATATTCAGAATGCCCAGGCAGAGTTGGACGGGAACAGGGATTTTACCAGGGACGGCGAGCTGTGGTGGATGTTGTATCGAAGCGAGCCGAACTGGGGCTGGACGGTATTTTATGAAGTGCCACACAGTCAGAAGTTCGCAGCATTGAACAGTTTCAGAATAATCGGAGTCCTGGTCATGCTGGCGGGGTTTGTCCTCATTGCCGTGCTGGTGGCCTTCTTCAACAGACGGGCATTACGGCCCCTTTTACAAGTGAAGAAAAGTATTGTGGAAATTGCGGACGGCGGCGGTGATCTCACCAGGCAGCTGGAGGTAAAGACTAAGGATGAAGTTGGAGAACTTTCCATTGAGTTTAACCGTTTCATTGCATCCCTGAGAAACATTGTCTCCAGCATCAAGAATTTGAGCAGCCAAACCGCGGATATCCGCAACGATCTGAACGCGAATACCGAAGAAACCGCAGGCTCAATCAGCCAGATTTCAGCCACCATTCAAAATATGATGAAGCAGATGGAGCGGCTGAAGAGTAACATCGGCAATGCGGTACAATCTTTGGGTGCCATCAGCAATTCGGTGAACACCAATTCCCGGATTACTCAGGAGCAGGCATCCATGGTTGAAGAATCGGTGGCCTCGGTGAATGAGATGATCGCCTCGATTAACAATGTTGCTGAAATAGTGCAGGCTAAATCCGAATCAAGTGCGGACTTGGTGAATACTGCAAGGGAAGGGGCTCAACAGGTTGAGGTAATGGGGAAAACCTTCCAGGAAGGGGTCGCCCAACGGATTGAAAGTATTCAGGAGTTTCTGGATGTAATTAACGGTATATCATCCCAGATTAACCTGCTGTCCATGAATGCCGCCATTGAGGCCGCCCATGCGGGTGAACACGGCAGAGGCTTTGCCGTGGTTGCCGAGGAAATACGGCGTCTGGCCGAGCAAACCTCCTCCAACACCAAGCGCATCGGCGGCAGTATAAAGGAGATTATTCAAGCAATCTCCGATACAACGGTTCAGGTGGAGCAGACCGGAGATGCGTTTGCCCAGATCAACACCCATATTGAAGATGTGTACAGCGCCTTTAAGGAGATCCACCAGAGTACCGAGGAGCTGTCTGTGGGTGGGCGGGAGATTCTTACGGCAATGTCCCAGCTCAGTGACGGATCCGGGGAACTTCAGCAACAGTCTGCGGATATCCACGACAAAACCCGGAACATCGACGGTCTGATGCAGGAAGTGAACAATTTTGCCGGTGAGATGCTTGAGGGCATGAGTGAGGTTTCTGCCGGAAGCGGGGAGATAACAGGAGCCATGGAATATCTCAATAATCTCAGCAGTGAATTGGGCCTGAAAAGCAGTGCGTTGGAAGAGCAGATTACCCGCTTTAAAACCGAATCTGAAGACGATGAGCTGTCAGAAGACGATAGGCTGTCAAAAGACGATACGCCCTCAGATTCTGAGAACCGAGATCAGTGAGGCCATCCCCATGCTTAGGGTGGTTTCCTGATCCCCGCGACTGAGAATCAGGGTGCCGCTTACGGTGTTTTTCTCCCTGACCCGTATATGGATTCCCGGAAACAGGCCGCGATCTCCCAGGAACTCAAGGAAATCTCCGCTGTCATGATTTACCCGCATGATTTGTGCTTCTTCGGAAGGATCAAGGGCACTTAGAGGGATTCCATCGTGCTGTGAAATATTTCCGTCCGCAGCGGGTATGGGGTCCCCGTGAGGATCCGCAGCGGGATGATCCAGTATTTCATCTATCCGGTCTATGAGACGGTCGCTGAAGGCGTGTTCAAGTATTTCCGCCTCGTCATGTACCAGCTGCCATTCAAGACCCAGAACTTCCACCAGAAACAGCTCAATCAGCCGGTGTCTGCGAACCATTTTCAATGCAAGGGTTTTTCCCCTTGGGGTGAGTTTGACCCCGTGCCTGGGAAGATATTCCACCAGTTGTTCTTCACTGAGGCTTTTCATCATTGAAGTGACGGTTCCCGGGGTTACCTGCAGGAGATTCGCCAGCTCTCCCAGTTTCACTAAATCACTACCCTGGGATTCCGAGGCCGAATAGATGTTTTTCAGATAATCTTCTGTAGTACTGCTCACGGTAAATTCCTGTATTGCAGCTCATGGAAAAGACCGAATGCTCACGGGCTGCACGTACCGAATTCGGTAAGATATACTGTCAATAGATCGGCCAGCTTTCAGTATATCACCGTCCAATAGCTGTCATCCTGAATGTTACAGTCCACGCCGGCACGAAGCTCGCCGCTTGCCTCCGCCATCTCCGGAAAGCTCATGGTTCTGGGGGTATCTATTTCCAGGCTGCGGATGCCGTGGCTTGCGAACCGGCTTTCATTCTGCTGCGCTGAGTTCATCATGATCCGGTACACTTTTTCCGCCAGCCGTTCACCCTCGTCCCCGGGAGGAGCGTACACTGCCAGGGAACCCTTTACAGTTCCGTTGATTATCTCACCGTCTTCCCTGAGGTTGCTGTGCTCCTCCTGTAAAATGGGAATTACCAGGGGAACCAGCGGTTCGCTCTCCTGACTTGAAAAGTAGGCTTCCATATTGTCCGGAGCATGCTCCACCGAGCTCACGATGAATCCTGCATACCTTCTGAAGGGTTTCAGTTCAAATGAACCGGTTTGCTCCTTATTGAAAATAATCTGGGAAATCCAGTTGCTTTCCCTGGATATTTCTCTATGGTACAGCCCCTGGTGACCGTGAAAAATAATGCTGTCGAAATCAACTCCGGGCATGGGAAATGGGAACGACCGTCCGCCATGGAGTTCAACCGTTCTCTTTGGCTCCTGTATACGCATTTCAGGATTATCCAGTAAGAAACTTCGGATACGGTTTGCAAAATTCAGCATCACTTCTGCTTCAGTTTCGCTGGTGAGAAACATGGGACCATCCTCGAAGATAAGTTGAGACCTTATTGAATTATACCTGCGGGTGCCTATTGAGTGCAATCATGTTTTGTATTTTCCCACCCAACTATGATTGCGAAAAATTACGAAAAACAAAAGCAAACAAAGATAATCGGTGGACAACTTTCAAATATACCGTTATTATTGGGTTACGAGGAGAACATATGACTGACATTCTGGAACGTATTCGCACATTTAAGAAAACAAAAGACTTTTTCATAGGAATTGATTCGGATGGCTGTGTGTTTGACAGCATGGGACTGAAACACAAGGAGTGTTTTTGTCCGGCCTTTATTAATGTGATGAATCTCCAGGGAGTCAGCGATGCCGCCCGGGAGGTGTGGGAGTTTGTAAATCTTTTCTCTACAACCCGGGGAGTGAACCGTTTCAAAGCCTTGATTCTCAGTCTGGACCTTCTGAGGGAGCATCCTGATGTTCAGAAACGGGGAGTTGATATCCCCCGGATGGATGCGCTTAGAGAATGGACACAGAGGGAATCGGTGCTGGGAATGTCCGGACTTCTCAAAGAAATTGAAGCCAGCCCCCATCCGGACCTCCTTCAGGCCAGAGACTGGTCTGAGGAAGTGAATCTTGCAGTAAGCCGAATGGTGAGAAATGTGGCCCCTTTTCCTGCGGTTCCAGAAGCATTGAAACAGATGGTCACACATGCGGATACCATGGTTGTATCCCAAACACCTGTGGCGAATATTGAGCATGAATGGAAAGAAAACAACATTCGTGAGTATGTCCAGGCCATTGCCGGGCAGGAGATGGGTAACAAGGCATTTCACCTGAAGACCGCCGCCGAAGGCCGATATGACGGCTCTTCCATATTGATGATCGGCGATGCCCCCGGTGACTATGCTGCAGCCCAGGAGATCGGCGCACTGTTTTACCCCATTATTCCCGGCGCAGAGGAGGCTGCCTGGGGCAGGTTTGTGAATGAAGCACTTCCGCTGTTTGTTGAAGGAGCCTACCGGGGGAAATACGAGCAGACACTTATGGAAGATTTTGAAAAAAGTCTTCCATCTTCCCCGCCGTGGAAGATATAACAGATAACACTGATCAGAGGGGCGGCACAGGATCATGGTGCTTCCCGAGCATGAAAAAAAGATACTTTACAGAGATTTCTAGGAGAATACCATGTCAAAAGCTGATATTGGACTGATCGGTCTTGCAGTCATGGGGCAGAACCTGGTTCTGAACATGAACGATAACGGATATGCGGTTGCGGTGTATAACCGGACATCAGGAAAGACCGAAGATTTTATGAAAGGCCCCGCCCAGGGCAGACCGGATATTCATGCCGCCTATGAGCTGGGAGAATTTGTCTCCATGCTGAAGAAGCCCAGACGTGTCATGCTCATGGTGAAAGCAGGGGAGGTTGTGGATAAATTCATCCAGGCCCTGCTTCCCTACCTTGATGAAGGTGATATTGTCATTGACGGCGGGAACAGTCATTTTCCCGATTCCAACCGCCGTACCCAGGAACTGGAAGAGAAGGGTATTCTCTTTATCGGAACAGGAGTTTCCGGCGGTGAAGAAGGGGCGAGGAGAGGCCCTAGCATTATGCCCGGGGGTAATGAGAACGCCTGGCGATGGGTCAAACCCATATTTCAGGACATCGCCGCAAAAACCGGGGACGGTGAAGCCTGCTGCGAATGGGTTGGAGATGCAGGATCCGGACATTACGTGAAAATGGTTCACAACGGGATCGAATACGGCGACATGCAGCTGATCACCGAAGCCTACCAGTTGATGAAGGAAGGTCTGGGAATGGATCATGATGAGCTTCATGAAACCTTTGCCCGGTGGAATGAAGGTCCCCTGGATTCATATCTTATAGAAATTACCCGGGATATCATGGCGTACCGGGATGAACAGGGGGAGCCTCTGGTGGAAAAAATCCTGGACACCGCCGGCCAGAAGGGAACCGGTAAGTGGACGGGAATTTCCGCCCTTGAATTGGGCGTCCCGGTCACCCTCATCGGCGAAGCGGTATTTTCCCGGACTCTCTCAGCGTTGAAGGAGGAGCGGGTCCTGGCTTCGAAAAAACTCAAAGGACCGAATACTCCCTTTGACGGTGACCGGAAGCAGTTTGTGGATGACCTGGAACAGGCCCTTCTGTTCGCCAAAATTATTTCTTACACCCAGGGATTTATGCTTATGCGGGAAGCCGCAGAAGAGAACGACTGGAAGCTCAATTACGGTTCCATAGCTCTGATGTGGCGGGGGGGATGTATTATCCGCTCGGCATTCCTGGGAAAAATCAAGGAAGCATACGATGCCAATCCTGAGCTCTCAAGTCTTCTCATGGACGGATATTTTCGTGATGTGGTAACCCGGACCCAGGATTCCCTGAGAAGAGTGCTGGCAAAAGCCATAGAATTGGGAATTCCCGTACCCACCCTGAGTACCGCTCTTGCCTTTTTTGACGGGTACCGGAGTGAACGGCTTCCGGCGAACCTGCTTCAGGCTCAGCGGGACTATTTTGGAGCACATACCTATGAACGGGTGGATCAACCCCGGGGAAAATTCTTCCACACCAATTGGACCGGCAGTGGCGGCAACGTCTCTTCAGGAACATATGATGTCTGAATCCGCCGTTCTGCAGCCCCGGCATGAAAGCATAATCAGGCTGCTCCAGAGCTTCCGGCAAATGACCGTTGCGGAGCTTACCCAGAGGCTGGGGGTATCCCAGGTGACTATCCGAAAGGATTTAACCCACCTGGAGGAGCAGGGGCTGGTCCAGCGGACCCACGGGTCCGCCCGGCTTGCTCAGAATATCGGCGTTCTCCCCAGCGTCCAGGACCGGGCCACCAGCCATGCCCGGGAAAAGCAGGCCATTGCGTATCGGGCCCTGGAGCTGATTGCCGGGGATGATGCGGTTGCCATTGATGCGGGATCCACCAATCTGATGCTTGCCAGGGAGCTCTATGCTAAACCCCTTCGGATTTTCACCAACAGCCTGGATATCGCATCGAGCCTCCGCTCATCCTTATCGGTCAGCTTGACCCTTTCCGGAGGCAGCTTCAGGAGGGAAGCCGGCAGTTTTATCGGCCCGATTGCGCTGGATGCGGTGGAAAAGCTCCGCTTCGATATTGCGCTCATCGGCGCCACCAGCTTCACCGCCCAGGGAGAATTTTTTACCCAGAACAGCATTGAAGGATCGGTGAAACAGGCGATGCTCAGGGGCGCTGCCCGGAAAGTTATTCTGGCAGATTCCTCCAAGTTCAATGCCCGGGGGTTTTCCCGTTTTGCAGTACCCGGCGAAGTGGATCTGCTGATAACCGATGACGGGTTTACGGAAGCCGAAGCTCTGCGGAAAAATGGGGTAGAGGTTCTCCTGGCTCCCTTGCCCGCTGCAAGTCCCGCTTCAAACATTGACCCATGAATTGCCGGAACATTCCGGACATAATGCATCGGCTTTTAAGATTGGAGCACAATGTGAAACCTGCTTTTGTATCCGCTGTGGGTATTTTTCCCCAGAGTGAACTATAGTTAAATCATATGTCCGGGTTTACAGTTCACGGTGAATACGAAATAGTCAGTATCGGCAGGGTTCTGGGGGTGAAGGTTTCCGGTTCCTGGAATGAGGAAGGAGCGCAAAAGTACCGGAGGGAGCTGGAACACCGGCTCATCAGTATGGCCGACGAACCCTTCGCCCATATCCTTGATGTCCGCCGATGGGAGCTGGCAACCCCTGAAGCAATGTCCATTCTTAAGCGTCCCCAGCCAGAGATTGCCATGCGAAATAAGGTATTCAGGGCTCAGATTATCAGGAAAGCATCTCTTCTCTCCATAATATCGCTTAACGACATAGACCGTTCGGTGAGCGATCTGTTTACCGTATGCAGTTTTCCTGAATTGGTTGAAGAACTTCTGGGCAGAATTCCCGATGCCGATATCCCTGCATTGGAACGTTTTTTCGATTAATATGTTTCCCCCATGAAATATTTATTAGTATTTTAGTAAAAATTTCTGGAGGAAGTATATGAAGCGGAGCATCATCTTTCTTATTCTTGCGATTTTTCTGATTTCCCATCTGAGTGCATCGGAGGGGGCGTATGGTCCACAAAATGCCGAGGCGAGAATTCTTATATCCTTCGAGCCCACCCGGTTCAAAAACCGTCTATTGGATCAGCTCCTTGAGCGGATAAACACCGGAGACATATATATTCAGGTAACCGATCACAGTTCCCGGGGCTTGGAAGGACTGCGTGCGGATGATTTCGATGCGGTGTTCATAACCAACAGCGGAGCCACCGCAAAGGTGAGGCCCTGGGTTATTGAATGGCTGAATGCCAACGGCGGAAATCCTGAAAATGTTATCCTTCATACAACTCAGATAACCGACTGGGAACCCAAAGTTGAAGTTGATTCAGTAACATCCGCCTCCTATACCAATAGGGGTGAGATCGAATCCCTGGCAGAAGATTTTGTGAAGCAAATACGGAACAAGCTCTCCACTGGAGGCAGTGAATGAGAGAGCCCCGTCCTCTGCTGATCCGGGTTCTCCTTCCTCTGTTGGGGGTGGCGTCGCCTGTTTTGCCCCTCTATCTGTACTTTCGGGGTAATTTCTACAACGTTCTTGAACCGTTTTCCCTGGCCATGATTTTCGGGATTACCGCCTATATTTACTTTCTGAATGTCCTGATCATCTCCACCAGGAAAAAGTTCCTGGACAGATATTTCGGACATGACCGGGTGATGCAGTTTCACGGCTATATGGCAAGCGCCGCACTGGTCTTTGCGATTATTCACCGCCAGCTCAAGATCTCCGTGTTTCCCGTTGTCAACCTTCAAACCCGTTTAGGAAACTTTGCCTTCTTAATTTTTCTCACATTAATTGCAGTCACGGTAATTATTATGGTGCCAGGATTGGTGCACAGGTTTGCTCCCATGAATAAACTCCGGAACTTTATTACCCGTCGACTGGGGCTGGACTACAACATATTGAAATCTCTTCATAATTTTCTGGTACTGGCAGTACTTTTGCTCAGTTTCCACGTGTTCCTGGCATCTTCCACCCAGGAAAGCTGGGGGCGGATCATATTGATGGGCGTTTGGGGTCTCACTGCCCTTGTGCTCTGGGTTGAGCATAAAATTATCCGGCCGATCAAGCTCAGAAAGCAGGACAGCCGGGTGGAAAGAGTCAATATTCTGGATGGTGACATACGGGAGCTGTACATCCGTCCTCCTGGGAATTTCACATTCAGGGCAGGTCAGTTTGTGTTCCTGCGTTTCCCCGGAAGCAAGGCAGGTAGTGAAGAGCACCCCTACACCATATCCTCAGCCCCCGGGGATTCCAGGCTGCGAATATCCGCGAAAAACCTGGGCAACTTCAGTGATTCCCTCCGCTTACTTCAGGAGAATGATAAAGCGCTGTTAGACGGTCCCTATGGACGTTTTTATCCGTCGGGGAACGGCGACGATGAACTGATACTAATCGCCGGAGGTATAGGCATTACTCCTCTGCTCTCCATCCTGCGGGATATGGGCGAGTCAAAGGAAATCCGGGCCCAACGGATTATCCTGTTCTGGGCCGTTCAGAGTCCGGAGGATTTGTGCTACCAGGATGAAATACATGAAGCAGGAGAAAAACTCCACAACCTGGCATCGGGAATATTTCAGTTTGTACCCGTTGTGCAAAACCGCAGTAGTGAGATCCATGGTGCCGAGAACGGATTTCTTACCCAGGAGATCATTCGCAAGCATTGCGAGGCCCGGGGCTTGAACATACCCAATTCCCGGGTATTTTTCTGCGGACCGCCTGCAATGCGCAGAATTCTGTTTCCCCAACTACACGATATGGGCATTAAGAGGAGGCATATCCACTTCGAAATGTTCTCATTGGGATGATCGGTTCCCGGTGCTGAAACCCGAGACTGTATCCCCGGCGGAGATTGCTGTATGATCCTCTCATGGATATAATGGAAACCCATTACATGTTTGGGGGAATGATGACGGGAGCATATGGAACACTACGCCAGGGGTGAGAAAACCAGTTATAACTATCATAAGGTTTTACGGAGCATATGGCTGCATCACGGCATCAGCCGCATGGAACTCTGTGAACTTCTGGGACTGGATAAGGCCACAATCAGCACCATTGCAAATTCCCTCATCGATCAAAATCTGGTATATGAATTGCCCCGTGAAGCTTCGGCTTCAAAACCTGGCAGACGCCCGGTGGGATTATCGGTGTATCCTGAGTTCGGATATGCGGTGGGAGTTGAACTGCATCAGGACGGCATGCATTGTGTGGTCACAGATATGCATCATCGGGAGATCATTACCCGCAGTCTGACTGCGCGGCTGGGACCGAAGAGCATACAGAACCTGTTTCTCCGGCTCATGGGTGAACTGAGCGAAATGGACGGTATTCACAGGCAACAGATTCTGGGCCTGGGGGTGTCGGTTCCCGGATTGGTGAATCAGGAAATGGGAACCATCACCCATGCATCGGAACTGGATATCCGGAATAAAAGCTTTGATTTTCACACAAACGTAGAAAAGGTCCTGGGTATTCCCTGTATGCTTGCCAATGACGCCAACGCCTGTGCATCTGGAATTCTCACCAGCCACCGAAGTGAATCGTTCTCCAATTTTCTCTTTGTCTACGTTTCGTTTGAACCGCTCCGGGAAACAATACAGGGTGAGAACGATCACATCAGCGTTGGGTTGGGAATGGTGATTAACGGTGCTCTCTACGACGGTCCCAACGGAACCGCCGGAGAATTTGTGGGGATTGGCGGAACATCTCCCCGGTCAGGGCAGTTCAGTTTAAGTTCCCGGGAGCTGGATTCTTTTCGAAATGATTATACCGTACGGAGGAAATTCTTAAAGGAACTTACCGATCATATTGGGTTTGTTGTGAATCTTTTGAATTTCACCCAGGTGTTTATCGGCGGGGATCTGAAGTATTTTGAAGATGATATTGCAGAACTGACCATGGCTGCCGCAAACTCACACTGGCCTTTTAATACTCCGGTGGAGTGTAATGTGACCATTCTCCGGGAACAGACCCTTCTGCCGGCACGGGGAGCGGCGGGTATGCTTCTTGAGAGCTTTTTTTCCATCCCCGGCTTTGAGAATAATGCATCCACCGATCTCAAGACCCGGCTGCTCGTTGGCAGAGAGAACGGGAGTCTGCAGGGGAGAACAAGAGGGGGGCGGCTATGAGGGTACACTGCGATATTCTGGACTATACTTTTGAGCTCGCCGAACCTCCCCGGCGAGTTGTGAGCCTTAATCCCGGTTTCAGCGAAGCGATTGTTGAATTGGGAGCGGGAGACAGGCTTGCGGGAATATCATCCTACTGCCCCCGTTTTATCTCTCCGGGAGATGCGCTTCTGGCCGGAGACTATGTAAGAGCCGACCACAGTATTCTGAAACAGATCAATCCGGATCTGATCCTTATTACCACAGGCGTACAGCTTCGTGCGGGGCGGGAGATGATGCGGGCAGGGTATCCGGTATACGCGCTGCCCCTTCCCTCCAGCTTCCACGGAATTCTGGAAAATATAATCAATATTTCCGCCCTCCTGGGTATTACCGGCCATGGACGGCAGCTTTCAGAACGAATGGATGCATCTGCCCGCAGCATAACTGAAGCCCGGCCCTGGAGTCAGGAGTCTGCTCCTGAGGTATACCCGGAACTCTGGTTCGGTCTGCATCCCCGGAGCATCGGGGGGCGAAGCTACATTCATGATATTATCCGTATTGCGGGAGCCTTGCCCAGCGGCAGGGATGGGGGCGACTCCTATACCATGCTCGATTATCAGCAAGTAGAAAAGAGAAAGCCCTCCATCTTTCTCGGTTTCCACGAGCCGGAATATCCCCTGGATTTCCCACGGGAAGTGGAGAAGCGGGGATGGGAGTGGCTGGATCCTTCCAGGATTATCGTTTCCACAACCGAGAAGGGGAAGAACATTATTCATGACGGTCCATCCCTCATTCAAACCGCTTTGTGGCTTCAAAAGCAGATTCGGCATGCTCTCAGTTGATCTGCTGACCTGACCCGGCGACCTGACCCGGCGACGCCAGCTGAGGAAAAGAGCGGATAAACTGAATGGGCCGACGACCCGCCTATATCACCGGGTCATCACACATGCCCGGACCATTTGGCAGCAGCGGCAATGGCCCCGCCGGCAGCAAAAGCAACAGCAGCGGCAATGGCCCCGCCGGCAGCAAAGGCAGCAGCGCCGGCAGCAGTGGCCCCGCCGGCCGTCGATCAGGGGACTTCAACTCCGGGGTGGTCATCCACCAGTGCAAAGCGGAGAGTTCCATTATTGTCGTACGCGTACTGCACACGGGAATCCTCTGTAAGCTGAATTGTGAACCCTTCGCCGAGAGCGGCCAGGTGTATGGTATTTCTTGCTGCCCTGTGCCGTTGTCTGGGATCCGGCCATCTGGTGCGGGCACCGGGTACATAATCATACTCACGCAGACAGCTATATGTGGTGCTCTTCAACAGGTTCCCCATTGAATCATACTCAAAGCAGCGGAAGCGAATAGTTAGTTCCGGCCGGGAACTGTCCCGGATAATCACGTAGAGCTGGCGCCCGTCCCCGGCGTAGATTCGTTCTTCAACCCAACCTCCTGAAAAGATCTTTTGAATCCGGCCCAGGGAGTCATACTCATATCTGGTTGTACTTCGGGTTTGATTACTGGATGCGGTCATTTTCTTCAGCTGACCTGCTTCATTGTACTCAAAGATCTCAGTACCATTGAGTTCTCCATCGGAGCCATAATACCGTATTTCGCTGTGTCTGCATCTGTTGAGCAGTGGTGCCGGCATATTGGGATTCTGAGGGACATCCCGTTCCGTTTCACTCTCTGGAAGGTCATAGCGGTACTCCCTTCGCCACCGTGACTCCCCCCGTGACAACTGTATTTCTTGCAGACAGTCCCGGTCATACAGATACTCTGCGGTGGTAATTCGATTGCCTTCTGCGGCCTCGGGGTAGTCAGTAATTTTTCGGATGAGCCGCCTGTGCTCATCGTACTCGTACCGGATAGTACGGCCTGAAAGCTTAATGTCATGGTATCTGTTTTTTTCTTCTACCAGGAGTCCGTCATCGCTATGGGTGAATTCGATGGATTCGCTTCTTTGCAGCTGACTGAGAATTTCCCAATCCAGCACCACATCTTCCGAATTATCCTCTGGGGATGACAGCTGTGTGCTTTCAGCCTTCATGTAAGGAATGAATCCCGGCAGTCTGTACATACGAATTTTTTTGGATACTACACTCCCTGTTGGCTCATCCTGCTGCTCTGCTTCTTTAGTAGTGATATTATTGATTTCTTCCCCGCTTGCTTTTGTAGCGCTTTCTGTGGTTTCCTCTGTGGTTTGTTCTGTGGTTTGTTCTGTGACCAACCCGGGATGAAGAACTTTCCCGTAGCGCAAAAACCGTACATCGCTAATGCAGGAGTCATTCCAGCGGGTTCCCGGGTACACCGAAACAACGGTGAAGCGTATGCGGGTGAATGAGTGCTCCGGATGGAGCAATATTTCGGTCATGGACATTCCCATGGTCACCGGATCGGTACAGACAATCCTGTTATGAAATGAACCGTCAATTTCAATATCCAATTCCCGGATGCGGTTATTCTTTTCAAGATATTCTGGTACGAAAAACCCGGATGAAAATTGTATGCTGTGGATTAGCTCAGGCTTATCAAATTCAAACTCAATCCAGTCGGCCGGCGCTTCTTCGGTACCCACGGTAGCCCAGCAGCTTCGGGGATCGCCGTCCAACACATTCGCCGGGCCATAGGGCATGCTGCCGTCGGTTTTAACCAGATGTGATGAAGCCCGGATGCTTCTGATGAGCAGGGGATCACCGGTTTGCTCGCTGGGAACTTCTTTCGATGTGTGTTCCTCTGTACTATTGGAAGACGGGGGCTGGGTGGAAGATGGAGGGCGTGAGGAAGCCGGGGGTTTGGAGCCGGGTGTTTTCTCCATGGGGGTTTGGTTGTGAGCCCGGCTACAGGCTGCGGCTGAACAAGACAGAACCAGACAAAGCAGCAACAGCCGGATATGGTGCGTTGGCATACGGATCTGTCTCACAGGCTGCAAAGGGGGAAAAAGATGGAATATATTCGCTTTCATACCCTTTCAACCGGGGAAATCGACCCGCTGATTGTCCCAAGTACAAAAAATATTGACTTTTGAAGTTTTAATAGGTAATATATTATCGATTTTCAGGGCAGGGTGAGCCGTGAACTCGTTGAGTTCATGTTGCAATTCCTGACCGGCGGTTATAGCCCGCGACTCCTGAATACAGGATTGAACCGGTGAAATTCCGGTGCCGACGGTATAGTCCGGATGGAAGAAAATCAAACCGGGGCTGCAGTATATGGTTCCGGACACAACGGGTGCCCCCGCGGGCTGCCCTCTCTTCCGAATGCATAGCCCTGAGTACAGTCTTTGTCCTTTGTGACAGAGTCGGCTCAGGGTTTTTTATGCACTAACGGGATTTCTGCTGCTGCATGTAGCTCATGTTTGCGGCGGAATTTCCGTCTGCCCCGATCATCAGATTCTCCGGGGGGCCGGATACACGGTTCTCCATTCTACAGGAGTTTCAGATGAGAGATGAAACCTGGATGAGCAAGGCCATTGAACTTGCTGAAAAAGGGGGGCGGATGGTGTCCCCCAATCCCCGGGTGGGTGCCGTAATCATTGAGCACGGAAAGGTGATCGGTGAAGGCTACCACGCCCGGTACGGCGGCCCCCATGCTGAGAGGGCGGCAATAGACAATGCCCGATCCCGAACCGGCCGCCATACTTTTCCTGAAGCGACAATGTACTGCACCCTTGAGCCTTGCTGCCACAGCGGTAAGGGCAAGCACCAACCCCCATGCACAGGCGCAATCCTCGAGGCGGAAATATCCCGGGTGGTTATCGGCCATCGTGATCCTAACCCCAGGGTAAACGGCAGAGGAGTGTCGGTCCTGGAAGCGGCGGGCTGCAGGGTAGATCAAAACGTGCTGAAAACCCGGGCCGCCGGGCTCAACCCCGGGTTCATTCGCCGAATGAGAACCGGCCGGCCCCATGTGACCGTCAAGATTGCCCAGAGCCTTGACGGAAGAATCGCAGCCATGTCCGGGGATTCCAAATGGATTACCGGCAGTCAGGCCCGTATGGAAGTACATAGAATGAGGGCGGAACACGACGCCGTCCTTGTGGGCTCCGGTACTGTCATTCAGGACAATCCCCGTCTCACCGTCCGTCACGGCAGCGGACCCAATCCACTGAGAATTGTACTGGACGGAAGGTTGCGTACCCCGCCGGATTTTCATGTGGCCGGGCCGGGAACCGTGTTTTTCTGCGGAGTGAACGCAAATCCCTCCCGAATCCGGGAACTTGAAGCTGCAGGAGCCGAAGTCCGGACCCATCCTTCCCATCCCCGATATCCCCTGGATCAACTGCTGGATGAGCTGGGAACCATGGGGATCAATTCCCTCCTGGTGGAAGGGGGCTCAGGGATTTTTACTGATTTTCTCCGAAACGGATTGTATCAGCGCCTTGAGGTGTTCACCGCCCCGGTGATTCTCGGGTCAGGGGTGAACGCTCTAAATGATCTGGGGTATGCCACAGTTGCGGATGCCAAGCACCTGATTCATGCCAGCTGGAAAGATGCAGGGGACGGAAATATCCGGCTTACCGCCTACTCTGAGGAGGAAGCATGTTTACCGGACTGATTGAAGAGCTGGGAAGAGTTGAAGCGATCACCTCTATAGGATCATCGGGTGGGGATGCGGCTATACGGCTGAGAATTTCCGCCCCCGGTATTGCTCCCGAACTGAAGCTCGGCGATTCGGTTGCGGTAAATGGTGCCTGCCAGACGGTGACATATTGTTCATCACGGCAGTTCAGCGTGGACTGCCTGGGAGAGACCCTTTCCAAGACCAACCTGGGCAGTCTCACTTCCGGAAGCACGGTGAATCTTGAGCGGGCCCTCAGAGTGGGTGACAGAATGGACGGACATATGGTGCAGGGACATATCAACGAAACGGCCTCTGTGGTTGCCATTGAGCAGCGGGGAACCAACCGATATGTAAAACTGCTCCTTTCAGAGCAGGCTGCCGCCTTGTGTATACCCGAGGGATCCATTGCCATTGACGGTATCAGCCTGACCATCGCCGAAATATACCTGGAGACATTTGAGGGGCAGACCATTGCGGTGAATGTGATACCCCATACCTGGGAGAATACGGCGCTGAAATATCTTTCAAAAAGAAGCCGGGTGAATATAGAAACCGACATAATCGGCCGGTATATAGCCCGGATGCATGGCCGAGCAGGCTGGCAGAGCCAGCCGACCAGGTCCCGGATGCATGGCCGAGCAGGCTGGCAGAGCCAGCCGACCAGGTCCCGGATGCATGGCCGAGCAGG
>NZ_JBXWXS010000010.1:0-31941 GCF_059431795.1 Salinispira sp. | reverse complement strand
AATGGAACATAGCAGGCTGAATGAGATCCTGCTGGAGAGGATGTCCAGCAGGCCGTTTTTGAGCAAACTGAACATCGACAGTGAGATGGAGAAAACCTGGCGGATGAAGTGGAAGATTCCCGGAGGGAAGCTTGGCAGGTATGTACCGAAGTTTATTGCGGCGTAACAGTTTCCGGGCTAACTGCACCTCCGGATGGGCAATCCGGAGGTGCAAGCTGGAGGCAGCTGAGGCTGTTTCCACATTCTTTGGGGCATTATTAACTGTTTTTAACGAAATTCCTGAGCACCGTGTGAAGGATTCCACCATTCCTGAAGTATTCCACCTCAACTGAACTGTCAATCCGGCAGGTTACGGTGAATTCCTTTTTCCCACCTGAGGGATCAACCGCAGTCACCTTTATATCCTGCTTGGGTTTCACTGAATCATCAACTTGAATGCTGAATTTCTCTTCCCCGCTTAATCCCAGGCTTTCGGCAGTTTCACCATTTTTGTACATTAACGGGAGAACTCCCATACCGATTAGATTACTCCGGTGAATCCTCTCAAAACTTTCGGCGATAACCGCCTTCACGCCCAAAAGATATACCCCTTTGGCCGCCCAGTCCCGGCTGGAACCCATTCCGTAGTCTTTGCCCGCCAAGACAATGCTGGGTGTTCCTGTTTCCTTGTATCTTCGGCTTGCTTCGAAAATGCTGACCTTCTCTCCATCGGGGAAGTGGGTGGTCCAGCTGCCTTCGGTTCCCGGTGCCAATTGGTTTCTGAGCCGGATATTGGCAAAGGTTCCCCTGGTCATAACCCGGTCATTCCCTCGACGGCTTCCATAAGAGTTGAAATCAAAATAGCCGACCCCCTGCTCTTTCAGATATTTACCCGCCGGACTGCCCGGGTCAATTACACCTGCAGGCGATATATGGTCGGTGGTAACCGAATCACCAACTTTCACCAGAACCCTGGCATCCTCTACCGGAGCGATGGGAGAAACTTCGGTGCTCATATCTACGAAGAACGGCGGTTCCTGGATGTAGGTGGAATCTTCTTTCCAGCCATACACTTCCGATGAGCTCAAGTCTATGGCATTCCACTGGGGGTTACTGGTTTCGATGCCGCCGTAACTTTCCTGGAATGATTCCCTGTTCATGGCCCTTGCCACATACTCATCAATTTCTTCTTTCGTGGGCCAGATATCTTTCAGATACACAGGTTTACCGTCTTTTCCGGTTCCCAGGGGCTCACTGTCAAGATTTACATTCATGTTTCCGGCGATGGAATACGCCACACAAAGAGGAGGTGATGCAAGAAAATTCGCCCGGGTGTCCGGATTCACCCGGCCTTCAAAGTTCCGATTTCCCGAAAGTACGGCCGCAGCTACGAGATTGTTTTCCTGAATAGTTTTGCTTACAGCCTCGGGAAGAGGGCCGGAATTCCCTATACAGGTTGTACAGCCGTAGCCAACCAGGTGGAAGCCCAACTGTTCAAGATACGGCATGAGACCTGCAGTTTTCAGATATTCGGTTACCACCACTGAGCCGGGGGCGAAACTGGTCTTCACGAAGGGCTTGGAACTCAGTCCGGCTCCCACGGCCTTTTTCGCCAATAATCCGGCACCCATAAGTACTGAGGGGTTTGAGGTATTGGTACAGCTGGTAATGGAAGCTATAACAACATCTCCATGGGTCAGTTCTACCTCTTCTCCGCTGTCCAGAGTGACCTTAGCCTTTGTCCGTACGGACTCACTGCTCTCTTCAAAACCGCCATCTTTGATGGGGGCGGACATGAGCCGCTTGAACTCCGGAGCCACAGATTTGAGCTCAATCCTGTCCTGGGGTCGTTTAGGCCCGGCGATTGCGGGAACGATACTTCCAAGGTCCAGTTCAAGAATTGCTTCATAGTCACGGACATCGTCTTCACGCTGCCCCTCTTCCCGGTAGACTCCCTGGGCTCTGGTGTATGATTGAGCCAATTCCATCAGTTCTTCATCCCGACCGGTGGAATACATATATTCCAGAGTCTTGGCATCCACAGGGAAAAATCCGGCTGTGGCACCATATTCCGGAGCCATGTTTGCCAGGGTGGCCCGATCAGGAACCGAAAGCACATCCAGACCGGGGCCGAAATACTCTACAATCTTCCCCACAACTCCGTGGGCACGGAGAAGCTCGGTAACCCTAAGCACCAGATCGGTGGCCGTGGTTCCCGCGGGAAGATCGCCGGTCAGTTTCACCCCAACGACCGGGGGTGCAAGCATGTAAATGGGTTGACCAAGCATTGCCGCCTCGGCCTCTATTCCGCCCACACCCCATCCAAGAATACCCAATCCGTTGATCATGGTAGTGTGACTGTCGGTACCCACGAGGGTATCGAAATAAGCAAAATTTTCTCCCCCGTCTTGCTTATGCTGAACCACTTTTCCCAGATATTCCAGGTTTACCTGATGACAAATTCCACTGGCGGGGGGCACAACATGGAAATTTTCCAAAGCCCCCTGTCCCCATCTGAGAAATTCATAGCGTTCCTTGTTTCTTTGGAATTCCCGTTCAGCATTTTTCCGAAACGCTTCAGGGTGGGCATAAAAATCGATGCTTACCGAATGGTCAATAACGAGATTTACCGGCAACTGGGGATTTATGCGCCCCGGATCTCCCCCCATTCGTGCCATGGCGGACCGCAGTGCAGCCAGATCCACCACACATGGCACACCGGTGAAATCCTGGAGAAGAACCCGCGCCGGGGTGTAGGGAATTTCAACATCACTGGGCTTTCGGGGATCATAATTGAGAAATGATTTCAGATGATCGCTGGTAACTTCTTTTTCATTGATATTTCGCAGAACCGATTCCAATAGCACCTTTATGCTGTAAGGGAAACGGGAAATCTGAGGATACTTTTTCGCAAGCTCAGTAAGGGAAAAATATGAAAACTGTTTCCCCCCGACACTCAGACTCTGCTTTACACCAAATGTATCAGAATAGGGCATGAATTCTCCTTTTAGAATATCACCGGATAGCACCAGTGAGATGATTTGAAAAGAATAATAAAAAAACTCGGGTATATCCCATATTACCCATCATACGGCGACTCTGCAACATTTTTAAAAAAACGCGGACCGCATGCTGGCTCAGGGCATGCGATCCGCAAAAGGAAAAGGTATCGGCGGTGAAAAGGAGCAAAAACCGCCTCAGCCGATTCAAAGGATGTTTCATACAAAAAGGAAATTTAGGAGGCACGTAAGAACACCTTTTACATCTTATAAACCTATAAAGGGTTCATGGGTAACAAAAATACCCACACCCGGTGTATATTAATGAAAATGCCCCAAAGAGTGTGGAATTCAGTCGTATCGGTGAAAGCTTCAGGAAATAGACGAAAAATGTCGTGAAATCCATCCTATCGTTTTCAATTTTGCTGATCTGCTGTGTGGATCGGCATGGTTTCGTCTCAGCCGGGTGGGCCAGTACTGTAATGGAGCAGTTTCCACACTCTTTGGGGCATTCAATATAGGATTATTACAGCGGCGCCGTGTATTGCCCCACAAGGAGGAAGACTCATGCTGCACTTCCGAGCAGAAAATCAATTTTTCCAAAGCCCCCTTAGTGCCGTCCAGCGGGGACTGTGTATTATTGTTCTACTTTTGATTTGGCCGGGAGCCCCGGTGAACGGGGATTTGTATTCTGGACCCGTAGAGTTGCTCCAACTGGAGACACGGCATTTTTTGTTCATTTATCCTCCCGAATCGGCGGATGCGGCGGAATACCTGGCTGGAATTGCAGACAACATGTATGAGTGGGTGGCAGAGAACCTCAACACAGACACTGGATTCAGGCGATTTCCCGTGGTAATCACCCCGGACACCGATCTTCTTAACGGTTCTTTTACCATTTTCCCATCACAGCGGATCAGACTCTTTCAAGCTCCGCTTTCTCCATCCACCGGTTTCGCCCGCTATAATGATCCGCTGGGGAAGCTGTTTCTCCATGAATTAACCCATGCGGTTTCCCTAACTCTCAGATCTCCGTTTTTCAGTGTGGGGAAATTCCTTCTGGGAGATGTCGTCGCCCCCGCATATTTCACAGCCCCGCCGTTTTTTGTTGAGGGGGTAACCGTTGCGGCTGAAAGCGTCGATGGGTACGGCAGAGCCGACGACACTCCATATGCATCGGTAATTCAGCAGGATATTCTGGAAAACCGAATGATGAGTCCCATGGAAAGCAACGGGATCCGGGGAGCCTATCCTTCCGGTGCGTGGTATATCTACGGGGGATGGTTCTCCCGATACCTCATTGGAGAATACGGAAGGGATGCCTATGCAGAATTCTGGAATCTTCTGGGAACCGGACAATTGTACCAGGATGGCCTGTTCTGCGATGGGGCTTTCAGCAAGGCGTTCGGCCAACCAATTCAAAGCGTTTGGCAGGATTTTCGCTCCTGGATTTCCATTAAATCACCGGTATTCATTAACAACCGGGTGCTGGACGCCGAGTACCGGGTTATCGGGGCAACCGCCACCTACCCCGGAGGAATACTGTTTTCAAGCAGTCAGCGGGTATATCAGCTGGAGTGGGAAGATCCCGACGCTCTTGAAGCCGCCCTTCCTTCACCCGAGTCTCTGAAAATTAAATCCATCTTTCCGTCGGATAACCTTACTAACCGGATTGCCGTCCACGGGGACGAGGTGCTGGTGAGCACATACCGCAGGGATTCGGAAGGACAGTTCCGTGCAATCCTGAAATCGTTCTCCTTGGAAAATGGCCGTCCCATACCCGGCCCGTTGTTTCCCGGTCAAGACAATCTGTCCCTTCTGGAAGCGGTTCGGGATCCCCGGACGGGAAGCATTCTGGGCATCCGACCCCGGGGATACTCGGGAGATCTGGTTCGGGTCGATACGGACGGGAGGATCGAAACCCTTCTGGAGGGCACTCCCGGGCTGATTCCATCCATGCCCGTTCCCATGGGAAAGTACATTTACTTCCTGATTCAGCAGCGTGGAGAAAACCGCATCGCCCGGCGTACAGAATACGGCTCGGTTGAGGTCCTTGAAACCGGCATCCCTCTCCGGGGAATACGCAATATTTCCGGAGATGAAGAATCTCTGTACTTCATTTATGATAACGATTTCAGCCTTTTTAAGCTGGGAGTGTTCACCCCCGGTAAATCCTTGCGGATCCAGCAGGAGAGCATTAGCGGAGGTGTTCAATACCCGGTGGGCGCTGCGGGGGAAAGAATCGCCTATGTTGGGAATTTCAGCCCCGGGCAGCGTCTGATGCTCCATCCCGCCCGACTGACGAACTCCAGCCAGAACTCCAGCCAGAACTCTCACACAGTTTTCCAAGCCGACTCCCACATGAACATCAACTCCACCGAAAGACAGTCTTCCATTGAACAACTCACGGAGCTGGAATACAGCTGGATTGCTCTGGAATCCTTCTGGGATGCTGAGGGGAGCGGCAATTCCACAGTCGCTGAGCAGGGCTATGGCGGCATGGAAAACCTGTTCCCCGCAGACCAATCCCTTGAGTTCAGCCCTGAACCTTACGTCGTGCTGCCCTGGATTTTCACCCCCCGGCTGAGATATCCGTTGCTTAGCCTCAATCCCCGGGTGCTCAACGGGTCTGAAGATTCAGCGCTGATTACCGGGGGAGGTGCAGGCTTCAGCACCGAGGATCCCACATCCGCATTTAGCCTTACGGCAAATCTTCAGTATCTCTACGATCAGCCCTTCCTGCACGCGGATGTTCAATTGGGGATTTTCTCCCTTCCGGTGGCTTTTCGTCTGGGTTTCAGAGATTGGAGAATCTATAATCCAATAATTGATGGTGAACTGCAGGGAGACAGCCGGGAGCTATCGGTATCCTTGTCTGCATCCCAGAGAATCAGTCTCTATCCAATTTGGAGAAACATCAGCTGGGAACTCCAGTCGGAATTTATCCAGCAGTTTGATGAAGATCCTGTTGAGAATGCAGGCCCTTACGGGTGGGAATCCAGGGGTTGGCGAATTCCCATACTCGCTTCTTTGGGCTATGGCAGTATTCGGGATAATCCCCTCGACTCCCGTGGACCCGCGGGCTTTCAAAGCCGGCTATCCGGATTGGGAATTTTTTCCGAATCTGATCTTCTTCCCCCCACCGGGTATGCTGCCGTGCATATTGAAGGAGACTTGCCGTTCATGTACTCCCGGCTTCGCCTCTTTTCGGCGGTTTCTGTAGAGCAGTCCACGGATGTGAGTCCCGCCGGAGCGCTTATTCCCGGTGTGAGCCTGGGTTTTGACCGGAACTACAGTGTTCATCCGGGCTTTTCGGCTTCCGCCGAGTCGGGTGGGAAGATCTATGCCTTTGGGGAATTGCGCATGGGACAGAAGATACCTTTGAATACGGGTATTTTCAGTCTTGTCTATCTTCAGAATCTGAAGATCAAAGGGGGGCACAGGCTCTCTGTTCAGGATAATATATTGAAAGATGAAGGACGCGTGAATCAGTCAAGCTTTGCTGCACCCAGCATGGAATTCGTTATGAATGGAGGAGCCCTGGCCCGCACAGCATGGGAGCTGGGGGCCGAGTTCAGTTACCTATACGGCAATCGGGAAAACCCCTGGTACGTTTCTGTTTTTCTGACCCCCGCCGGCGGTTTTTAGCGGGATTTCAGGCGGGAAACACTCCGGTGGATAGATATCGGTCACCTCTGTCGCAAATAATGGTAACTATGAGGGCATCCTTTACTCCCGATTCTTCCAGTTCCCGGGCGATCCGGATGGCGACAGCCACATTTCCACCGCTTGAGATTCCTGAAAACAGCCCCTCATGGGAGGCAAGCATGCGTGCGGTACGTTCCGCCTCTTCTTTGGAAACCTCTTCGCTGCGGTCTATCCGGCTGGGTTCGTAAATATCCGGAAGATATTCCTGGGGCCAGGCTCTAATACCCGGGATTCCGCCCTGACTGTCGGGCCGGGCGCCCACAATTTGAATATTCTGCCGCTGTTCTTTGAGAAAACGGGATGTCCCCATGAGGGTACCGGTGGTACCGGTTGATGCCACAAAGTGGGTGACTTTCCCGTCGGTGTCCCGCCAGATCTCGGGCCCGGTCGTCCGGTAATGGGCCTCCGGGTTGGAAGGATTGCCAAATTGATTCAAGATAACCCCCTCACCGGCTGCCTCCATCTCCCTGGCCCGGTCGATGGAACCTTCCATGCTATGTTCTTTCGGAGTGAGGATCACCTCTGCACCATAGCTCTTCATCAGGGCAATCCGCTCTTTGCTCATATGCTCGGGCATGATCAACACCATTCGGTAGCCCCGGACGGCCGCAACCATGGAGAGTCCTATCCCCGTATTTCCACTGGTAGCTTCTATCAGGGTATCCCCGGGTTGAATTCTGCCCGCCTGTTCCGCATCTGCGATCATTTGCAGTGCCGGCCGGTCCTTCACGGATCCTGCGGGATTGTTTCCCTCAAGCTTGCATGCAATGATGTTCTCTCCGGTGTACAGCTTCTGGAGCCGTACCAATGGTGTGTTTCCGATAATCTCTTCAGTGGTGAATATACGCATTTGACTAATATAAGCATATCACGTTTGTTACTCAAGTTTACTCTGGACATTATTCCCGGCAATTTTTATCATAGGAGAAATTATTAGCAGTACGCTCATGTTTTCAGCAGAAACCCCGCAGCAATGCAGGGCACAGGCAGGATATACGGCGCGAGTAGGCCTATGTATGGGAATGTAATTGCCGGCTTGAGTTTTCCGGCGATGGACTTCGCCGGGTTGTATTGTCCGGTGGCGGGCCCCCATGGAATGGGGGGTAACCTCGTGTGAGAACTGGTAGTCTGGAGTAAAAAGTGAAAATACAGTTGGAACGAATGAATGATGCGGTGCATTTTCAAGCCCGCAACGAAAGCGGAGCCTCGCTTTATATTGACGGCAGTCCCTCAGTGGGCGGGGAAAACAAGGGAATGCGGCCCATGGAGACCGTCCTTGCAGGTCTTGCGGGCTGCAGCGCCATGGATTTGGTTTCGATCATCAAAAAACAGCGGATGACTCTGAAGGACTGTAAGATTGATGTGGATGCGGAACGGGAGAATGGGGTTCCATCCCCGTTCACGAAAATACATTTGCATTACCGGCTTTACGGAGAGCTGGATAGGGATAAGACCGGACGGGCGGTGGACCTGGCTGTGGATTCCTACTGTTCTGTGGCGGTAATGCTGGAAAAATCTGCAGAAATCACCCACAGTTTTGAGATCATCCGGGAATAGAGGTCCGGTGAGAGGAGGCATACCATGAGTGAACAACGGGCAAACAACGGGCATTCCGGTGCACGGGGGTTCAATACATCTGCAATCCGCAACAGAATGCCTTCTGCTGACATGCACGAGCACAGCTCTCCCATTTATATGACCTCCAGCTTCACCTTTGAAAGCGCAGAGGAAGCCCGGGATTTATTCGCCGGGGAAAGCCGGGGAAATATTTACAGCCGCTACAGCAACCCCAACACCGATGAGTTCATTCACAAAATGATGGTGCTGGAGCACTGCGAAGACGGAGTTCCCCTGGCATCCGGTATGTCTGCAATGTTTGTCAGCATTCTCGCACATCTGAACAGCGGGGATCATCTGGTGGCAAGCCGATCGATATTCGGTTCAACCCATCAAATTATCACTCAGATCCTGCCCCGCTGGGGAATTGAATACAGTTACGTGGATATCGGCAGTGAAGAGTACCGGGAACATCCCCGAAAGGCGTGGGAGGACGCAATCCGGTCCAATACCAAAATGCTTTTTTGTGAAACCCCATCCAATCCGGGTCTGGATATTATTGATCTTGAAATGCTTGGAGATGTGTGCCGGGAACAGGAAATTCTGTTCAACGTGGACAATTGTTTCGCCACCCCCTATTTCCAGAATCCTGCGGATTTCGGAGCACACATTGTCGGCCACTCCGCCACGAAATTTATCGATGGACAGGGACGCAGCCTGGGCGGTGCGCTGGTGGGCAGCAGAGAGGCCATAGAACCGATCCGCTTTTTCGCCCGCCACAGCGGCCCGGCACTCAGCCCGTTCAACGCCTGGATTCTCTCAAAGAGCCTGGAGACTCTCGGTCTGAGGATGGAGCGTCATGCGGATAATGCGGTCAACATTGTTGAATTCTTGAAAACCCGGCCGGAGATTTCATGGGTTAAATACCCTCATGATCCAGACCACCCCGGTTACCATACCGCCCTCAAACAAATGCGCCGGGGGGGGGCAATGGTGAGCTTTGAATTGAAACAGGGACTCGAAGCAGGCATCAGCTTTTTAAACAACCTGAAAATGATCAGCCTTACTGCAAACCTTGGTGACAGCAGGAGTATCGCAACCCATCCTGCAAGCACCACCCATTCAAAGCTCAGCGTAGAAGATCGCTCTGCGGTAGGTATCAGTGATGGGTTCGTACGGATATCAGCGGGTCTTGAAGATGCCGCTGATATCATTCAGGATATTCAGCAGGCACTGGAGAACAGCTGAAGACCGGCATCACGTCCAATTGCCGCGAACCATAGAACGAGAAGCAGGGAGAATGACATGTCAGAATCCACAACAACCGATCAGGTTGGGGAGCGCAAATGGGCTCTTATTACGGGAGCCAGTTCAGGAATTGGTGCGGCGTTTGCCCGACGTCTGGCCTCTCAGGGATACTTCCTGATCCTCAACGGACGGCGGGCGGAAAAGCTCACTCCCCTGAAGGCAGAACTGGAACGTCTATACCCTGGCAGACATGAACTTGTCATGGGCGACCTGAGAGAAGACGTTGTAATCGATGAACTCATAAATCTGGGCAACCGGCATGAAATCCATCTCCTCATTAATAATGCGGGCTACGGTGCAGGAAAAGACTTTCTTCAGGATGACGAGGCAGCTCAAATGGGCATGCTCCAGGTCCATTGCAGCGCAGTGGTTCGTCTGTGCAGGGGACTAATCCCCGGTATGCAACAAAGAGGGGAAGGCAGGGTGATAAACGTAAGCTCGGTAGCGGGAGAGCAGAGTTTGCCCAAGAGTGTGATGTACGGGGCAAGCAAGAGCTTTCTTACCCGCTTTACTGAGGCGCTTGCCCTGGAGCTTCGTCCCTGGGGTATTCGGATGCAGGCTCTACTGCCCGGGTTTACCCACACCGACTTCCATGACAAGCTGCCCGAGTGGGAACGGGAGAAACGGAACCGGGGTATCGTACGCTGGCAAAGCGCTTCTCAGGTGGCGGAGTATTCTCTAAAAATGCTTGAAAAGAAGCCTGGGAAAATTATCGCAATACCAGGATTTTTTAATCGGCTAATTGCCAAGATTCCCGTACTCCTGCCGAAGAAACTCTACTACGCAATGGCAGTGAGAATTACCCGGTAAACGGGGGAGGAAAACGCTACAATTCAGCCTGTTCTTATCTCCCGTCGGCATCGTGAATATCGTGGGGTAGCGGGTCATCCGCGTCCTCTATATTTATATCCACAGGTCGGGATTCTTCATCATCCCCGTTCCATGAGCTCTTGGAGTCTTCAGCTGTCTGGCTTGTACCGTTTTTTGTACCCGAATTTCTGGAAGAGCCTTCCCGGTTCATATTCTCATTCATTTTTGAAAAAAAAGATCCAAACTGATTCAAGCCGTCTTTTATAAATTCCCCGGCCTGTTCGGCGAAGCCTTCCATTGGTTCGGCGGCATCTTCCATCCCTTCCTGAACAGTCTTTTTCCCGCTGAATACATCCTGCATATTCCGCACTCCCCGTGCGAATTCAGGAAAGATGTCTCCGCTTCCAGTGGCAATCCGCAGCTGCTCCCGGTATATGGATGCCAGCCCCGGATATTCTTTCAGAAGCCACGCCAGCACCGAACGGAGGTACACCACCCTCTCCCGGTCACCGCCGCTCCTGGCCCGGCCAAGATCCTGAATAACGGCGGAAACCACTGCGCCCATCCGGGCTGACCGTTCGGCCTTTTCCAGTTCAAGTTCTCTCAAATACTGGGCGGCGCCCAGAAAGTTTTTGTCATTAAGCAGTTCGCTCAAAAGGTCTTTTTGTTCAACGGTCATGATTCCTCCTGACGAAAGTCAGGGACTGTTTTCGAAGCATGGATGCAGCCGGGCACTCCGCGCTGCATTCCATCCCCATCCCTGTTTCTTCTTTCTCATCGGCTGCATTTTCAACATCTGAAATTTGTTTACAGCCCTTTAGTCAAAGTACTCGAAACTTCCCAGACCGTCTATGCGAAAATCCTTTTCCGAGACAGTTCCGGTATACCGGACCTTCCCCACTCCATCGAGAGATCCGCTGATGGGTCCCCCGTCCATTCGTATGGAAACTTTTGCAGCCCCCTCAATACGAAGATCTGCAGTATAGGTGAGAGAATTTTCCAGGTTCACGTCTGCTGCCCCTTCGGCTTTCATACGAATATCGTTAAATTCGCAATCTTCCGCCCGAATTTTGGCCGCACCTTCCAGTCGGAGTTCCAGGGTATCCAGGTTCATACCGGTAATATCAACAGATGAAGCACCTTCAACAGATATCCGGGAAAGCTCATCCAGGTACACCGTTGCCCGCATTTCTTTGGCAAAGCCCCGAAAGCCTCGGGGTGCCGGCAGAGTGAGCTGGGAATCCTGTTGGGTCCGGATATCATCGATGATTTCCCCGGGAGCGTTCAGGGCAACCCGCTGAGCTCCGTTTTCCGCCGGTAAAATGCGTACATCCCACACTCCCCTGATCTCAAGTTCCGTAATATTGCGCAAATCCAATTCTGCGTCACTGAATTCGACATCCATTTCTGTCTCCACAAACTGTTTTCCACGGTTCACCATCAGGGTGACTGCAAGAATAATTAATACCACGGCAGCAATAATTCCGGCGGTAGCAATCCAGGTGTATTTTGAAGTTCCCGGCATGTTTTTTCCTCCTAAAGCTGGTAGAATAGCCCGGGGGGCTCATGAATTCCAACAACAGTACACTATTGTCCTTTGTAACAGATGGGAAGATCAATCCTGCTACCGCGATATTCTTCATCTTTTTTTCGGTCCTTGCTGCCCTTGTATCGGCACCTGCGGCGGGCCAGGAGCCAGAACTTGCGGTAATGATTCCCGAAGAGAGCACCTACCTCAGCAGGTATAATATCAGAGTATACCAAGATAACCGCTACCAGGGCCTTCGCTACAGCGAAATAACCGGTCAATTGAACCGGATAGACGGCGAGTACCACAGCAACTTCTGGCACAGCAATGAAACCACCAGAGATCTGCGTACCGTCATGGCAGCTGTGGATTCACGAAGCAGCCGGACTACAAATCTGGAGGAGCTGACCTACATCGAAAAACCCCTGAGCGGTTCATATCCCCGGCATCTGACTCAGCTCCCCGAGTACCGGAATTTCCCCCTCCTGCCCAGGGCGACCCTTCGCAGTCTGGATGGCCCGGGCATACCCCGGACGGGTTACAGCTATGAGGCCTTTGCCTATAGACTGGTAGATCCGGTAGGAAGGGGCGAGTTCACCCCCGTTCAGGTGTATGTCCGCTATATCTATCAGGGGACGGGTGAATATCTGGGTAGCATGGTTCATTTTATTGATGCGGACTTCGCCCTGCGCAGCGACGGGAGGCTCACCGGATTCCGGGTCCAGGGGAGTAACCGGGTGCGCATTGCGGTATTTCCCGGTGAAAGAACTAAAATCTTTATGAGCAATACCCTGACCGAACAATATCAGCTCCAATCCGGGAACATTATACGCCTGGAAGGCTTCGGGCAGACCTGGATCCGAACTCCCCGGCCGATTTTCCAGGATCCCCATTTTCTGCGGGGGATTGCATCTGCTGCCGATAGCTCAGGCCCCTCTCCTGTCTCCGATCCCCCGGGCCCCGCTCCTGTCCCCGATGCCCCAGCTCCCTCCTCTACGCAAGAGGACCCTGCTTCGACCCCATCTCCTGAGGCAGCGAATGAAGCCAGACTCTCCGCCCTCCCCGACCTTCCCAGTATTATTCCCTCAGATTCCGGAAATATTGAGGTCAGCAAGGATGAGCTGGGATTGAAGCTGAACATACCGGATATCAAATTTGCCGCAGACAGCGATCAGCTTCTCCCCGGAGAGATCTCCCGGGTGGACAGCCTCCATGAAATCCTGGCACAAAGCGGCCAGCGGCGGATTCTGATTATCGGCCACACTGCAGATATTGGAAACCCACGGGGACAGCAGCAGCTTTCCCAGGCAAGAGCCCGGAGAGTGGGCGAGCTTCTCATTGAACGGGGTATTCAGGCCGGTCGAATCCGTTTTGAAGGCAGGGGCGGTACAGAACCTGTGGGAGATAATTCCACTGCAGAGGGGAGAGCCAGAAACCGGAGAGTCGAGGTGATCATTCTGAATCAGTGAGTCGTGATTAGAACAGAATGCTGAAAGATGCAACGATCAGAACCCAGGGTATGGAACCGAACCTGCACGATCTCCCATGGAATAAACCTCATACTCCCTGTAATACTCCTCATATCCTTGTGATATTCCCAAGCGGAGACTTAACTGAATTTAGATCGAGATCGAACAGGATGTAAATTTGGCGGATTGTCCATGAATAGATCAATACATACTCCATTGACATTGGTACTTCTCCCGGCCGCGCTTTGCTGGCTTTTTGCTCTCAGCGCCATCCACACACAAAACGCTCCCAGGCGAAGCGAGGAAAGAATGCCCGCGGAAGTGGTGTATGGAATTGTGCCCGACGCTCATCCCACCACGTTTGTGGATGAACGGGGTGAACCTTCGGGAATGTTTGTGGACCTATTCAGCAGAATTCTCACGGAAGAGGACTATAGGGTACGCTATGTGGTTGCCGATTTTCCGGAAATTTACGCCATGCTGGTGCGGGGAGATATCGATATGTTCACATCCCTATCCCGCAGCGAGGAGAGGGAAGATCTTTTTCATTTCTCCGAAAGTCCAAGTACCGTAGCCTGGTCTGAGTTGTTTATCAGCCAGGATAATCAATTCTCCGGAATAGATGAGTTGCGAAATAAGAATATCGCCCTGGTACGGGGAGTTAGCCAGACGGATGCTTTCAGACGCGCCATGGATGATTTTGGAGTACAGTTCATCGAGATACCGGTGGCCTCTTTCGCCCAGGGTGCCGATATGGTGGTTAACTCCCGGGCATATGCAATGGTGGCATATAACTGGTTCGTTCTGGATGACCCCCGGGTTAAGCCAAGCGGCTTCAGTTTTCAGCCTACAGCAGGCTATCCGGCATTCAGTAAAACCTCCCGCAACCGGGAGCTTGCCCGCCTGGTTTCCCAAAGGCTGTCTGATTTGAAGAACGATCCCGATTCATACTATTATGAGCTCTACAATAAATGGATTCTCTCAACAGAAGAAACACTGCTGCCCTGGTTTTCCTCAGTAATTCTTATAACCTCCTTTGTGGTATTTCTCCTGATCCTCTTTGTCGTCCTTCTCCGCCGGGAGGTTGCAAAACGTACCGCACAACTTGCCTGTTTAAACCGGGATTTGGAACAGCGGGTGGAAGAACGTTCCCGGCAGCTATTGGAGATGTCCCAAAAAGCCCGTCAGGAAGAGACTATGCAGGCAGTATCTTCAATGATTGCCGGCCTCACCCACCGGATCAATACACCTCTGGGCAATGCAATCACCACGGCTTCGATAATTCAGGAGCACTTACAGGTTTCAGAGAAGCAGCAGGAAATACCGACCCCAAGCACGAAAGAAATACGCCTGAAAGAAGCCAGCTCTCTCCTGGCTGGAAACCTGGACAGCGTCCAGCAGCTTATCGAACGGTTCAAGGATATTGCCGTTCCCCTGGCGGGAAACCGGGAACAGGAGGTCGACTGCGGGGATTTTTTTCTATCTTTGAAAGAATACACAGATACAATTTTGGGCGAAGGGGACTGGGAACAAAGATGGCAGGCAGCCCATGGGAAAATCAGGATACATCCGGCATTTACCCTGTATATTTTCGAGCATCTGTTCAGCAATATCCGTGATCACGCCTATCCTGGAGCGGGAGGCGGAAAGATTGACGTAGATGTGGTTTTATCTTCGGAGAAAGAAGATTCCGGTAAAAGCGAGTATGAAATTTCTGTCAGAGATTATGGCCGGGGTATTCCCCCGGATGCACAGGAAAGAATATATGAACCCTTTTTCAGCGCAGCGGAATCCGGCTCCTTTAACGGGCTGGGTCTCACATCGGTGTATAACCGGGTGATCGATGGATTGGGCGGTGAAATCAGCTGCAGTTCAGTCCCAGGTGAAGGCACCTGCTTCACCATCCGGGTCCCTTCAACCGGCAAACAGAAGGAGTAAACATCTGCTGCACTCAGGTGTTGCGCTGGTATACCTCTCTAATTCCCTTTAAATGCAGCCATGGTTCCCGGTAATCAAAGCAGCTGCTAATGTCACCGATTACGTGATGCAGCCCTCCGGTGGCAACAACTCCTACCTGGCCCTCCATCTCCGACTTCACCCGCTCCACCATTGACTCCACCAGTCCGGTGAAACCGAATACCACACCAGACTGAATAGATTCTATGGTATTGGTTCCAATAACCCTGGACGGCGCCTCCAACTTGACATGGGGCAGCTGGGCGGTATCTCCCGCAAGTGCCTTCAGTGCCCCGTTCAGTCCGGGAGCAATTGCAACACCAAGAATCCTGGCATCGTAACTGACCATGGTAAAGGTGAGCGCGGTACCGAAATCCACGATGATCGCACCCTTTGTTCCCTCTTTCAGTTCCATGTTCTGCTTCAGTTCATTCACCAGGCGGTACCCCGCAACCGCGTTGGCCACCAGATCCGCCCCCAGTTCCCGGGAATTATCAATGGAGATATCGAGGCCTGTATCAACCCCTGAATGAACAAAAAACGGATCTTTTCCCAATAGTTGGTTGCTGAGCCGGGTGAATGTATCCACAAGTTCCGGGACTACCGAAGCAACGGCCATTGCCTCGATTTTTTCCACAGGAATGCCGTCACGCTGGAGGAACGGACGGATAAGCATTTCATATTCATCACTAGTACGGGCCCCCACAGTACGAAGCCGCCAGTGGCTGAGCCATTCCTGCCCGGCAGAGATTCCAATTGCAATATTCGAATTTCCTATATTCACACATAAAAGCATGCATGCAGAATACTACAGCCGCCTACCCTGTGCAATATTTTTCATTCGGCCCAGCCGGAGAGTTCGGGGCCTCCTAGCAAACTGATGCGGGTGAATATATAATCAAGGCTGTCTTCTTTCATCTTGACCTTGAAAATCCCTGAGTCCCCCAATTCCTTGGGTTTTTTGGTATAGCTTTCCAGGTAACGTTTCGTACGGCCTGCATCAAACCAGTGACGCAGTAAAATATTTCCCTCTTTTAACTCAAGACAGGTCATTCCCCGCTTCCCCACAACGGTACCCGAATTGAACATACACGGAACCACCAGATTGGCATTGTAGAGGCTGTTTCTCTGCTCAAAACGGTTATCCTGCTCCAGAACAGACTTGAGCTGGATTCTCAGATCAGAGATTTTCTGTTCCACCTTCTTCCGTTTCTCATCGGATGTTTTCGGATACTTCCGGCAGAGCCTTTCAATTTCGAAGCGGATGCTGTCAGATTTGGACATGGATTCGAAGAGGGGACGGTGAGTGTGACCGATAATGCTTAAAATCTTCATTTCCGAGCTGAACTGATATACCCGTTTTTCTGTTGTAAACCGTTTCCGACTGGAATGACTCACCGCATAGTTTTTGATATTCAGCGGGTTCGCCAGATACTTGAGGGCATAATGGATCAGTGGATTGTATTCACGATATCGGCGCATGGTCTGATGACCGTGGAAAATAAACAGTTCGTTTCCCTTATATTCCAACCTCAAGGCCTCATACAGGGGGTAGGGATAGTTTTTAGCATCCACAAGTTCAAGATCATGATTTCCAATAATCTTATACAATCCGGGACCATCTCTGAATGCATCCAGGAGTTGAAAAAATTCCCTCCAGTTTTCATAGATTTCCTGGAGAGGAAATCTGAGAAGTTCTTCAATATCGCCATTGAGTATCAGCGTATAGTCTTTTTCCAGATAACTCCGGAGTACCTTCAGAAACATCTGTGAGTTGGGGGCAAAATCATCGTTGCGTTTGCCATTGCCCATGTGCAGATCGCTGAATATCAGATATTTGCGTTCCGGATCCAGGGGCCAAACCGGTGTCCCGTGGTAAACCTTTTCAAGGTAGTCGAAGCTCTCATGATGGCGTTTCATTTTCATAATCAAATCAACCGAATATTAAAATATGATGAGTCGGTTCCCCCTTTGTCCAATGTATGCACGAGAGAGAGGATTTTGCAACAATGAATGTGAAAACCACGCCTGTGGGAAAAATCCTTTTATTGAATTTTTCCGGGCTCATCAAACCCTCTATAAATAGTATATACTGTCTGCTATGGTTTGCAGCATGCTTTATGCTATACTATCTGCTGTATACAGAGGTAATACATGTCGTTAGTTCAACCGGGCTTTGTAACATATGACGAGAAAGAGCGGGAAGCATTTCTATCCCAGGTGGGAAATTTCACACCCGTAGAACGATCCATCTTCCACAAATTATGTAGAGTATGGGAACCCCTCATATCGTTCAACCGCTTCAGTTCCATGATCAATCGGGATACCGCCAATGCGAATGCTGAACTCATGCGTCTCATGGCCAAATTGAGCAAAAGCCGGATGGGTATTATCTCCACGATCATTCATGACGGCACCCGGGAATCCAAGGGCATCATTGTCTGCGAACCCGGAGAACAGATTTTTTATTCATATCTTCTTGATGAAGAGCTCCTGGATGTGTTTGAAAATGTGCTCCTTCCCATGCCCACCAAATCTGTTCTGGAAGATAAAAACATCATTATTCCCGATGAATATATTACCCCTTCCGATTTCAAGACAATCGCCTCCATGTATGTAAACAAGCAGCTGCAGGGTACTGAGATTTTTTCCCTTGCGCTGGGTAATGAGCCGGGCGACAGTTTGCTGTTTACACGAAATGCCATTAAGCGTCTCTTAACAATTCACATAGCGAAGACCCGGGGATACTTTCAAAGCAGCAATTTTCTGGCGCTGATGGGATCTGTAATGCAAATGAGCCTTACCGAGCTGCGCAGCAAACTGTCCGCGAAAAATCCCGAATTCTGGAAATCCCTGGGCATTGCAATTTTAGAACACCGGGCCGATCTTCAGGCTCAAAGAAAAGTAAAACTCCCGGATGATCTCTTTCCTGTCAGCAGTTTTCTCAAGGAATTCCTCAACGCCCAGATTGAGGTGGCCAGGGAGCGGAAAAAACAGTCGGAAGAACGGAAACAGGATATGAAAGCACTTGAAGAGATTATATCCAAATCCGAGAGCCTGATGGTTGCCGAAGGATTATTTGAGAGCCATCTGGATGCTATGCGGGAAAAGTATGGTGATGAGTTCACCTCATTCCGCAGAGAGTTTGAAGATACCTACCTGAAACCGGAAAGCCATAAAAATCTGCCCACAATTTTGAAAATAGAGGGCAACTATATCCATGAGGATAATATCAAACCTCTGTTTCTCCAGCGGGTTGAAAAATTGGGGAAAGAATTGTACCGGACATATCTTCCACTGATGTCCAAGTATATCCGAAGTAACCGTTCCGACCTGGCCTCAATTTTTAACTCGACAGGAACCTTCGAGCACGATATCCATGAGCGGGTCAAAGATATGGATGTACTTCTTGCATCCCTGCTGACAAAACCATCCACGGTGGCGGAAGCGTTTATTCAAAACAGCAGACAGGTAAAGGAGCTCAAAGATGTGGAGGAAATGAAATCCGTTCTTGTGGGTTTTTTCTATCCAGAGCGTATCCAGTTCAAGGAGCTGCAAGTAATATTTAATCTGGGAATCAAAGATATTTATATGCATGCGTTTCTGAATTTCGGCATTTTGAGACAGCTCATTCTCCGTATTACCGGCCGCCACGAAAGTTTCCAGAAGAAGTTCGGAGATCAAATGCAATCGATCTACAGACGAATGGTCAACGAGGCAGCTCTTCCTGAGCATTACAGCCCCCAACGGAAAAGTGCCCGGCAAGAGCGAAACCTCATGGGGACATCAGCCGGATCCCGAGCATTCGGCTCACGGTCCACCGCTGCCCGCAAACTTTCCAACGGCCGATCCTCGGGTAAGAACGCTGCTTCGGGAGGCCGTACAACCGGGAAAAGCGGATCCCAGGCAGAGGTTATTCAAAAAAAGCGGCTGTACTCCCGGCAGGAGCAGGACAGCGCATGGTCTGAGTTTTCCAAAAGCATCAAGAAATGATATAGTCTTCCAGATGATACAGATAATAGGCGGAGGCTTGCAGGGGTGTTTTTTTGCCATTGCTCTGCAACATGAACTGGGGTATTCACCGGATGAAATACAAATATTTGATCCCGCCCCCAGACTTTTGAGTACATGGTTTTCCCGCACCGCTGCCTGTGGAATGAAGTTTCTGAGGTCAAACAGCTCTCACAGTATTCATGTGGATTTTCATTCTCTCAGACACTATTCCCGGAATGAAGGGATCGATATCTGGCATGGCGATCACTTCGCCATGCCCTACCATCGCCCCTCTCTCGAATTGTTCAACCGTCATGCGCTGGCCATGGTCGATGCATACAATTTGGAGCAGTGCCATGTTGTCGACAAGGTAATTTCAATAGATCCCGCAGGGGGAGTGGAAACCGCCTCCGCATCGTATCCGGGAACGGTGATCTACGCCGCAGGATTTGATCACGGCGGGCTTAGGTATCCTCAAGATGATTTCATCGGCGACTCGAAAAATCATCATGTGTTTGACCCTGTCTATATGGAAGCACCTGAGAGAATTCCGGAATACTCCCAAATTATCGGCGGAGGTATATCCGCACTCCAACTTGCAATTTCCCTTGCTCAGCGTGGTGCCCACCCCATGCTTATTACCCGTCGGCCATTGGAAGTCTTCCGCTTCGACTTCGATCCCTGCTATATCGGTCCCAAATGTCTGCCGGGTCTCGATCGCCTGGAAAGGGAATCGGATGGAGATCAACGGCGCATTGCAGAGATTATCCAGGGCAGATTTTCAGGAACCATTCCTCAGGAAATTTTTGAAAGATACCGGGAACTGCTTTCTCGGGGAGATCTGGTGCATGAAATAATACCGGACTATCCGATGGAAGAGAATATGGTGAAAGGGCATTCAGGACATAGAATTTTCTGCACGGGATTTCATATGTGGAACACCCGTCATCCCCTTCTGGAAAAACTCCGGCAGGAGAGTTCACAGAATAATGAACAGCTGCGGACAATTCAGGGCTACCCGATTCTTGGAGAAAACCTTATGTGGGGGAACAATCTTTTTCTCAGCGGAAGCGCTGCAATGTACCGCCTGGGTCCCTCTGCTCCCAACATTATCGGAGCACATCTGGCATGGAGACGGATAAAAAACGCACTGCAGCAAAGCCTGTAAAAATGGGGAGGGGCGCACCTACCCCTCCGGATCTGCTTCTTCCAGCTCCACTAAGTCTTCCACGGTTTCGACGTTCGTATCATCATCCGGATCCTGGAGTCCAACAGCTTGAACTTCCTGAGGTTCAAGATCCTGAACGTCATCCAGTTCTTCTATTTCCAGCGCACCCTCCAGCTGCTCAAGTTCCTGCTCTTCCAGTTCTTCAACCTGGCTCATCTGGTATTCAAGAATGCCATTTTTCAGGGATGAAAACACCAGGGGAAACACCACATTAAAGAAATACGCCCGTTGAACCATATGGAATTCCCGTTTTTTATAGTTCTCTATAATCGTACTCCGCTCATCCTTCATCGTTTCCTCGTAGCTGCGGAACGGCTCTTCACTTCGCTCGTACTCAGGATTCTGCTTCACGATATCCTGATAGGTCCCCATCTTGTCCAGTAGAATATACAGGCTGAAATGGATGCTCAGATCATTTTCGAATTCCCGGGGGCTTTGCTGGCCGTTTTTTTCCATCAGTTCCCGGTACTTTTTCGGGAAGATAAACTGGAGAAGATCGGTTTTCCTGATCTTCACCCCTTTCAGCTTCAGACGATTCTCAATTGCATTAATTACATAGCGGTTTCCCCGGTAGTATTGAATCAGCTCGAGAATTCGCTCTGCACCGGGTTCGCTCATGAGCAACAGGGATTCCACCTGATCCGCAATACTTGTGGGGAGGTTGGGATTTACCTGTACGCTGTAGCTTCTGAACTGGGCGTTTTTCTTCTCTTTAATATTTACATTGGAAAAAAGAAACACCTCTTCATCCTGAATATCCCTGTAGGCGGAATTCAGAAGCTGGGCTTCTTTGCGGATGCGGTTGCAGTAGGAGTCCACGTACCCGTAGGTGTCCAAAATTTTGTAGAAATCCTCTGATATCCGCACCCCTCCCACCGGGGCGGTGGTTTCCATCCGTTTAGCCAAGATTACCGGCAACCCGATTACATCCCACTGCTTTGCTCCGTCGGGGCCGAAATTGCCCACGGTCACTTCTCCGATCGATGCACCGATACGTATTCGAATTTGAAAAAACGCATTGAAACTGTCAGAGAGTTCTCCTTTTGCCCGGAGGGCTTCTATTATCGCAAAGGCATCTTTCAGAGCCTGTCTGGCCTTGTCGGTTGCACCGGCATCCAGGAATTTATCGTTCGCCTGGTTGAAAAGGGAGCACACCCTCTGCATTTCAATACAGGAGTAAAACAGTTCTTTTGCAATCAGTTTAATTTGCTTTTCAAGCTCAAGCCCTTTCATTTTCGGGTCCAGGCTGCCGCCGAAATGAAACATCATGCTGTCGCCTTCAATCTTGTTTAAGTATCCCCCTCTGCGAAGGAGAACACTCTGGAAGGCGGTATACAGACCATTCAGGAGCATCTGGTTTTCTTTGGGGGTGAGAAATTTCGAGAGATATGTGTAATCCGCAATATCAATAAATCCAATGCCGATATGGGTCTCTTCGGTTACCTCGGGAATTTGGCCCCGCTGTAGAATGGCATCAATTAATTGGGCGGGAAGGTAGTATTCCTCAATCTCTTTTCTCAGCTCAAAATTTTCAGTTTCAGTCTTCGCGTGTTCCTGTTCCATTGACTTCATAATAAAATATTATCGGACAGGGTGCTACTATAAATTATTCAGAGGCGGGTGCTATAGTGATATTTCTCAGAATTACTCAGAAAACTTGATATATTTCGGGGATGAATCCCAAAGGACAATCTAATGGCCGAACTTGAGCGAACATTTTTTGCCCTGGTACCCGGGCAGCAGACCGGCCAAAGGGGGGAGTATTTACCGGTCAATCTCCATACGTTCCTGAAGGTTTGACCAGCCCTTACGGATCTCGGCGGCAGCCTTATTGAAACGGATTCCCACATGAACGCCCAGCCCCGCATTCAGAAGATCGTGCATCAAACCGGATAGCATATTCAGATACACATCCCGGCGCACTCTGCCCCCTTCATCCCTGAGGATTATTTCCTGAAGACTATGTTTCTGGGCCAAACGGGACAGCTGTTTTTCCACCAGGGGAAACATATTTTTGATAAGACGGAAATAACTCTCATGATAGCTGTCATCCTTTTTCAGTAACAGCATAATCTGCCGCTGTCTATCCCGGACGATCTTGCCGTTCTGCTTTTTTTTGGGGACAAATTTGTCTATGAGAGACTTCACCCGGTCATGGTCAAGGAGCTTTAATACTCCCAGATGGAAGAAGCAGAGTCCCAGGCTTTTACGCAGCATGGTAAAATCAATATCGCCGAAGCGATCCTTAATTCGGGGGTCCTGATGACGCTGGAGTAGACGGTTCATCAACGCGAAGCTTTTGAGAAGTCTGCCTTGAATAGATGTGAATCCCCGTTTCATTTGTTGAAACATAGCTGAGGTCGGAGAAAATCCCTGATTCCGCTGATACAGATCCAGAATTTCATCGATAATAATGAGACTGTCTCGCACAGAACATCTCAGAGGATTGGTTATCTGCGCCTTTAGATACCGTTCTGCTTCCGGTTTAACCGACTCGGGAAACACCCGGTCCACGGACATGGAAAAAAGGGATGCGCAATACTCAAATGCCTGCTCCACCCGGGGTTCGGCATATTCCTTGAGCAGATAGTACCGGAGCATTCGACGGTGAATAAGGGGTAGCCGGGGATTATCATACACGGGGATAACCAATTCATGGATGAGCATTAAGGCTTCCCGGATCTTATAGAGCATATCCAGACGAAAATCATTTCCCGCTTTCAGCAGGTTCAGGGCGGGATCCGGGGGGACAAAGGCAACATGACGAATTTGTTTTTCAACATTCCCATCCAGCTGAAGATCTTCAGGCGCATAGCGGTTGTAATTTCCCAGGAGATCCCGGGGGTTGAATGACGGGTCGGCCCCGGCTTCAAACTTGTTATTCCAGATATCGAACTGGAGGTCTGGGTTCACTTCCAGGGCTGCCTTAATATAGCCCCCTGCGGACACATGGCTGGTGGGTTCTGCATTGGTCACCACTAAAAGCCTTGCCAGATGGGGAAGTAGTACCAGATTCTCCTCCTGAACGATTCCCGCAGGCAAATCAAGAATAATGCAGTCATACCCCGCATCCAGATCGCTGCTGAAGCGCTGAAAAAGAATTTCCGGCAGGGAATTATGCCGGGAAGCTGAACTACCTTGGCGAACCGCCCCGGAGTGGGGAAAAAGGAGGTCCAGTCCAGGAAAAATGTTCAGGCTGAAGTCCTTCAACACCCCGGTAGCGGGATCGGAGCTCACCCGGGAAAGCCGGGACTGTTCAATATCCAGAATGGTGCCCAGATTGGAGAGGGGATCCAGATCGATAAGTCCCGTACGCAGTCCGCCTCTGGCGGCCAGCAGTGCAATATTCAAGGCGGTGGTGGATTTACCCACCCCGCCTTTTCCCGATCCCACGGCGATTAATTTATGTTCCAATGTTCCGGTACCCAGTTTGCTCATAACCATAAGCATAGCCCCATATTGCAGGGGCTATCAAGCACCGGAACTGAGAAATCCTTATCCTGCGTCGCCCATGAGGCGGAATTCCGCCTCCTCCATAAACTGCTGCCGGTACATCTGGGCATACCTGCCTCGAAGAGCAATCAATTCGTCATGGGTACCGTCTTCCAGGATCCGCCCCTGATGAATTACCAGAATTCGGTCCGCCTCCCTGATTGTGGAAAGACGGTGTGCAATAACAAAACTGGTCCTGTTCTCCAGCACCCGTTGTACTGCACCTTGAATGAGCCCTTCGGTTTCCGGATCCACCGAAGATGTTGCCTCATCGAGTACAATAATTCCCGGATCCGCAAGAATGGCCCGGGCAATGCTGACAAGCTGTTTCTGACCGGTGGAAAGATGACTTCCGCCCTCTCCCACCAGAGTGTCGTAGCCTTTTTCCAGCTGCATAATAAAGTGATGGGCGTTGGCCAGACGAGCGGCCTCAACCACCGCTTCATCCGGAGCCTCAAGATTTCCGTAGCGGATATTTTCCCGAACGGTAATATTAAACAGCTGGGGACTCTGCAGCACATAGCCCAGGTTTTTCCGGAGGGCGGGAAGCCCCATGGAGCGGTAATCCCCACCGTCTATATGTATTACCCCTTCCGTCGGCTCATAAAACCTGCAAATCAGGTTTACTATTGTGGTTTTTCCCGAGCCGGTTTCACCCACAAGGGCCACCGTCTGACCTGCCTGGATGTGGAGATTAAAATTCTCCAGCACCCGCTGGCCGCCCCGGTATTGAAATCCCACATTATCGAAGCGTATGTCCCCGGCAATTCGCGGGTATTTCCTGCCGGCGGGCTCCACAAGTGTGCCCCATGCGTCTATAACTTCAGGGTCATCCACAATGCTCTCTTTCGTCCTGATCATGCTCAGCACCCTCTCACCTGCGGCACGGGCAGATTGCAGTTCGCTGATCACCCGGGCTATTTCACTCAAGGGATCAAAAAACTGAATGGTGTAGCTGATAAACGCCAGGAGCGTACCATAGGTAATGATATCCCGCTGAATCATATCGCCGCCGAACCCAAGAGCCAGGGCCGTGCCCACCGAACCGAGAAAGAGCACCAAAGGAAGATACAGAGCGGAAAAACGGGCTGAGATAACCGATGTCTTGCGCATCCGGGTGCTCAGGCCGGCAAATTCACCGGCGCTTTCCTCTTCCCTGGCCAGGACCTTTACCGTGGGTCCACCCTGAATACCTTCGCTGAACGCCGCGGATATCCGGGAATTATTTTTCCGCACCAACCGTTGAGATTTAAGAATTCTGTCCTGGAAATAGTAACTGGCAACCGCCAGCACCGGAACAACCGATAGAGTAATTACTCCCAACAGGGGGTTCAGGATGAGCATCACTAACGCAATTCCCCCCATCATCGCCATCCCCCAGATCATGTCCACGATCCCCCAGGAGATTACTTCTCCCAGACGCTGACAGTCTGAGGTCATCCGGGTCAGAAGCCATCCCGAAGCTTTTTTATCGAAAAATTCGAAAGAAAGCCGCTGAAGTTTGTTGAATCCCCGTTCCCGGAGGCGGTAGACAAGCCCCATCTCCACCAGCCCGCCCAGATGTATCAGGAGGTATACGTTCGCAGACTGAATGAGGGAGATGGCTGCAAAAATCGCTGCGAACAGCCCCAATCCCTCTGTGGTGCGGGGTACCACGAAGTTGTCCACCGCGTAGCGGGTCATGAGAGGAAACAGTACGTCAATACCAGCAACCACCAGCATAACGATTGCCAGGACAATAATCTTGCCCCGGAACTCCAGGGAATAGCCCAGGAGTTCCTTCCACATGGCCAATTGCTCGGCTCTGCGCTGTTTTTTCAATAATCTGTTCTTTCCAATATGATGTTTCATTATTCTGCTCCAACCAGTATGTCGCCTTCGCTGCCCCGTTTCTGCAGCTCCCAGAGTCTGCGGTAGAGGCCCTCGCTGCGGCTCAACTGCCGATGAGTTCCCATCTGACTGATTCGTCCGTGTTCCAGCACCATGATTCTGTCCGCACCGGCAATGGTACTCAGGCGGTGGCTGACGATCAGGGTGGTTGCCCGGTTCTGCCGGGAGATCAGGGTGTTTCTGATCTTTGCGTCGGTTTCCGCATCCAGGGCGGAGAGGGAATCGTCGAACAAATACACAGGTACATCCTTGATCATCGCTCGTGCAATGGCCACACGCTGCTTCTGTCCGCCCGAAAGGGTTACCCCCCGTTCTCCGATTACCGTATGGTAATCCTGTTCGAAGCTGCTGATAACGTGGTGAACCTCCGCTTCCCCCGCCACTCTCCGGATTTCATCCATCAGCGCATCGGCCCTTCCCATTTTGATATTCTTTTTGATACTGCCGCTGAACAGAAACGGTTCCTGGAGCACGTATCCCAATTGCTTCCGGTATGCCTGGAGATTCATATCCCTCAGTTCCCGATCGTCTAGATAGATATTCCCCCGGTATCCGTCATACAGACCGGCAAGAAGATGAAGAATCGTGCTTTTCCCCGAACCGGTTGGTCCCAGAATTCCCACGGTCTCACCTGCGCTGATTTCAAAGCTCACCCCTGCAAGAACATCCTCCACCGGTTTCAGAAGCTGCTGAGTTCCCTCCTCCGGGCTTTTCCTCCGATGTGACCGGATGTTATCAGCCTGAGCGTCGTCCCGGGGATACCCGAAGCGGACATCCTCGAACCGGATTGCACCGCTGATCCGTTCTGAAGCCCCCCGGGCATGAATATCCTCGATATCCGATTCGAGAATTTCATTGATCCTGCCCACGGAGACAAAGGCCTTCCCCATATCCACCAAAATCCTCCCCATTTGCCTCAGAGGCCAGAGAATCATCCAGACATAGGAAAGAAACACCTGAAGCACACCCAGTGTCACCGTGCCGTTCACCGCCCAGATGCTCCCCATGGTGAGAACCAGGACCACCTGTCCCATGCTGAACATGGACGTGGCTCCCCAATACATGGCCAGCAAATCAATCAGCTTTCCGGTGGTTTTCCGGTAATCCTGATTCAGCAGCTCGAAACGGTCTATTTCGTAGCGCTCCCGGCCGAAGGCTTTCACAACCCTTATTCCCGTAAGATGCTCCGACAGCATGGCCGAAAGCCGTCCTTCGCTTTCATCGCTCAGGGTGAACACCCGCTGCACGTTCCTGAAAAAGAAGTAGCTGAAAAACAGTGTCAGAGGAATAATGGGCAATGTCAGCCATGCCAGCGGAATGTGAATGGTGAACATGAGACTCAGGGCAATGGCAAGCATCACCAGAGTATTTCCAATCTCAATCAGCTGAGTCTCCAAAAATCGGCGAATAGTATCCACGTCGCTTGTACAGCGTTGAATGATGTCTCCAGTACTGGCTCCGGAAAAAAACCTGTACGGCTGGCGCTGAATATGCCGGAACAAACGGTCACGGAGCTTTTTTATGCTTCCTTCGGCTGCCCTGGCCGCAAGCAGTTTAGCTGCAAAGGTAAACAGCCCCTGACCGGCCACAATCGCAATGAGCACAAGCGCCGGAATATGCAGACGGTTTTTAAGATACTCAATTCCCCCCAGGCGGATAAAAATTCGGTCCACAAGAAGCGAAGAGTCCAACGGCTGGCCGTTCAGCAAACTGTCGATGGCGGTTTTGATTACCAGAGGGCCGCTGTAGGCAAAAAACGTTCCAAGAGATATGGCCAAAAGTGCCAAAATGTACATGTAACGGTGTGCGTGAAGAATACGCAAAATTGATTGAAAGGCTTTCATACAGAATTCCTGTTGATACAAGACAGAACGCAAACAGTGCGGCAGTAAAATACAGACACTGATACAACGACACAATGTATTAGGGGGAGAATATTGTTGATGTCAGGAAAAAATCGGCTTTGTCAGCCTCTGTAGGAGGTCAGAGCTGAATCCAGGAAGCCACGATCATCAACAACAACTTCGCCACGGTTTCTCAACGCGAAAAAGATATGGATAGCTGTCATCATGAAACGCCTCCTGCGATTCTATTGGAATGTTATAATTAATGCTGGTTTTTCAAATTGTGTCAAGCGGGGTATTCGGGAATTTGAAATAAAGTGGAAAATATTTCTAAGGTTTTTCCAAATTTAGCCCCATTCCACGGAAAATCAGTTAAACAGGTCCTCAATTTTATTGAAATGGGAAGGATCGCTCAAAAATTTTGCAAAGTCATCCGCTTTCATGGGACGGGCAAAAAAGAATCCCTGGAAACTCCGCACACCGTATCCCAAAAGATACGCCAGGTGATCCATCTCCTCCACCCCCTCGGCAACCAGACCGAAGCCCAGCTCTCGGGCCATGGCAATAATCGTGCGGATAATGACCTTCTCCCGTTTCTCGCTTCCCAGATTCAGTACAAATGATTTATCGATCTTTATCCGTTTGATGGGCCTCTGGTGCACATAGCTCAAACTTGAATACCCTGTTCCGAAATCATCGATGTAAAAGTACACTCCCTCATCGTGGAGCTCCCACATGGTACGGATCATCTGATCCGGGTTTTGTGCCAGGGAACTCTCGGTGATTTCGAAACGGAAAATATCCGATGTGAGGCGGTTGTTTTTCATGGCGGTACGCACGGTATGGGTAAGGGTGTCGGAATGGAACTGCCGGGTGCTCAAGTTCACAGATACTGCGGACATTTTCAGCCCATCATCCAGCCAGGTCCGAATCTGCTCGGCTACAGAGTAGATAATCCAGTTGCCGATGGGAATAATCAGCCCCGTTTCTTCTGCAATGGGAATGAAACGATCGGGGGCTATGGTTCCTTTCTCCGGATGATGCCAGCGGATCAAAGCCTCTGCTCCGATGTCCGAGATCTTCCAGCGTCCCTGCCCCTTAATAAAGAGCGAACCGGGTTCATCCTCCCCGGCCTCCTCCATGTGAATGATGGGCTGATAATAGATTTCAAACTGCTTGCCGATCTCCTGTATCGCCTGCTGTTCCAGAGCTTTAATAATGCTGTTCTGCAGGTCCATTTTTTCAATCACCTGGTCCCGGAGACGGGGATGGTAAAAAATAATCTCTTTTCCATGCTCCTCGGCAAACTGAAGGGCGATATCCGCGTTTTGAAGGAGGTAGCTTTTTTCCCGTCCGAACTGGGGATACAGGGATATTCCGATATGGCAGTCAATGTGTATATTATGGCCGGTGAGAATATGGGGTTTGCGTATTTCCTGGCGAAGCTTGCGGCCGATCATGGAATACTCTTTCATGTGCAGATTGTCGTTGAGTATCACCATGAATTCATTTTCCCGGCTGTGATAAATCTGGGCGTCCTCCCCGGCGGTTTCACTGATGCGGCTTGCGATTTGATACAGAATCCATTCGGTCATTTGGGGTTTCAGAGTAGTTTGGATGGCGGTAAAGCTTTTATCCAGCCGGATAAAAAACAACGCTCCCCGGTGTTCCTCCAAATACTCAATATCCTGTGAGAGAGTTTCGCCCAGATCTTGAATCATTCGGGTGTGGTTGGGGAGACCGGTAATGCGGTTGGTCTGAACCTTGGCATTCAAATCGTTCCGCCGCTTCCGCTCCGCCTGCAGAAGCTTGAGAAGATCCTGGTTTCTCTGGTTCAGCTCCACTTTTTCCGTCCGGAGGTTCCGCAGTTTGGTCACAATTTCGAAGATCTCCGCCCGGAGAGGCGAATCTTCGGGCAGTTTTGCTGCCAGCACCTGTAGCTTCCGAATACCCATGTAGCATCCTCGATGTATTAACTGTCAGTTCCGAACAGAATTATTCATTTCGGTAACTGGTGGAAAAATCACTGTATCTCACACTTCTCTGTGTATGGGGCGGAGGACACCTGATTTCTGTCCACAGATACCTCCGTATATTCAGAATGACACAAGCAATTCCAGAAAAAACTGAAACACCCGTTCTGCGGAGGAAATATGCACCCGTTCATCGGGCGTATGTGCCCCCCGTATATCCGGTCCCAGAGAAATCATCTCCATTCCGCCGCATTTTGCCCCGATTACTCCACACTCCAGGCCTGCGTGAATCGTTGTTATTATCGGCTGCTTTCCGGTCTTTTTTGAATACGCATTTACTGCATGTGCAAGTAAACTTGAATCGGGATCGGGCTGCCAGCCCGGATACTCCCGGGTAAACTCTGCGCTGCCCCCCGCAAGGCGGAAAGATGCCGCCACACGGTTGGAGATATCGCTGACCTGACTGGGGATATCTGACCTCTGAGATGTGAGAATTTTTACCGATGAATCCTCAATCCGAAGTGAGGCAAAGTTAGTACTCGTGGAGACCAGCCCGGGAACGGCTCTGCTCATCCCTTGAATTCCATGGGGAATGGTGTACAGCATATTGCTCAGTGTTTCCAGGGATTCAGAACTGATTACCCGCTCAGGATAGTCAATCTCAGAACCGCTTTGCAGCTCTGCACTTACCTGAATATGCTTTTCCGTTTCACCGAATTCCTCTCTGAAAATATCCTGAAAACGTTTGGCCAGCTGGCGAATTTGGGCTGCGGCGGACTCATCAACAAGGAATTCCATGAATGCTTCCCGGGGGATTGCGTTGTGTTTGTCACCACCAAAAAAGTTATAGAGTTTGACGGGAAAACCTTTGAGTTCGTGAAGAACCCTGGCGGCACACAGCAAAGAGTTTCCCAGTTCCCGATGAATTTCAGCGCCGGAATGTCCCCCGTTCAAACCGGTTATGCTGATTTTCCCTTTTGCAAGATGTTCCGGAGCCGGCTCCCAATCCAGCGGCAGCGTACCAATGGTTTCCTTGCCCCCGGCACAGCCGATATAAAAATACCCTTCTTCTTCGCTATCGAGGTTAATAAGGATTCGGTGGTTGATAATAGATGGATCCAGATCGGTGGCGCCGGTGAGACCGGTCTCCTCGTCCACGGTAAACAGCAGCTCAAGACTGCCGTGGGGAAAATCCCCTTTCATGAGAGCCAGCATACAGGCAACCGCAATTCCGTTATCCGCCCCCAGGGTGGTACCGTCTGCGGTCAGCCACTCCCCGTCCACCTTTAAGCTGATGGGATCGGTTTCGAAGTTGTGTCCGGTGCCTTCGTTCTGTTCGCAGACCATATCCACATGGCCCTGAACCACCACACCGGGAAGATGCTCATAGCCCTTGGATGCAGGGAGAACCACCACCCTATTCCCCACCGAATCGCGGCGGATCTCAAAGCCCCTTTGTTCGGCGGCGGATTCTATATATGCAAGAATGCCCTCTTCACATTTTGAACAGCGGGGAATTTGGGAAATGGCGGAAAACTCTTCCCATAAAATTGCCGGTTCTCTGGATGTTAATGCGTCTATCATGCTGTACTCCTATATGTTTTGTCTGTAATAACGTCTTGAGCCCTAGACCGTAGCAGGCGCCGGTCTTTGCCGGTGCAGTCGGTTCACGGACCGTGACAATAGGCGAATCGGACTCAAACTCTTTGCTATAGCGCCCAATTTTCCAGCTCCAATTCTTCAATCCGTTGAAAATCTTTTCCTTTTTCGTTACAAGAACTTGAGCTGAGCGATTTTCCAGTTTAGAAAAAAATACCTCCATGTGGTGTAATGAATTAAACCAAACACACCCAGGAGGTTAGTACATGGTGCCTGCAAAACCGGATTCCGTCAAGTCCCGGTTAGATTCCTGCGAGATTACAGCCAATAAACTGCACCGCTTTAATCGGCTTCATGATGATACATCATATTATCGGAAGCTAAGGTACACAGCAATCACGGAAATCATGTCCCACCGGATATCAGCACCTTGGAACATATGATCCCTCAGCTCAGGTATGGGTTTGTTTTATTCCGTTTCCCGGGTGTGAAGGAGTGTAAATTGGATTTTTTTCATTTTTCCTTCTTGCTACGTCTTTTAGCCGCTGTTGAACTAACCCACATAGGGTGCGGTGGTGCCGCTTGAATAAAGCAGTCATAATCGAATT
>NZ_JBXWXS010000009.1:0-9194 GCF_059431795.1 Salinispira sp. | reverse complement strand
CCGCCGGAAAGGGATTGGTAGATGGAGCCTCCCAGGTCGAAGTCAAAGCTCATCTGGGCTGCGTCCCTGCCGTTGTATTCGGCGTAGGTGTCAAGCTTATCTGTATTGGTCCAGTTTTCCACCACCATAAACTTTCCAAAACCCCGGTAGCCGTAGGGATCCAGGAGAGTTTCCCGCAGTTCGGCGAAATACTCTCTGGTGGCCGAGGCATCTGACATAATAGGGGCGGTTCGGGGATTGTCGTCGGTATCGTGTTCATATATATACTTCACCGCGTCCACCCGGATTCCGTCAAAGCCGAAGTTCAGCCAATGGGTTACTACGCTTGCCATGGCCTCCCGAACCTCCAAATTTTCATAGTTCAGATCCGGCATTCCGTCCCAGAACACTCCGTAGTAGTAGCGGCCATTGGAAGCCCGGTGCCACACATCCTGATTCCAGGGGCCATTGTAGTAATTGTCCAAGTCCTCCTGTTCCCATACGAACCAGTCGCCGTAGCCCCCGGAATTATCAACAGAATACTGGAACCACGGGTGCTGGGTTGAAACGTGATTAGGAACAAAGTCGAAGATTACGCGAATATCCCTGGCATGAGCCTGATCCAGGAGAGTACGCACATCTTCCGTATCGCCGAAGTAGGGATTAATCTCGTAGTGATCGGTGGTGTCGTAGCCGTGCATGTTGCCCTGAGGGTTGTCCTGACCTTTGGTTTCGAAGATGGGGGAGAGCCAGATGGCGTTAATCCCAAGGTCCTCAAGATAATCCAGACGGTCCACGATTCCAGGAATATCTCCGATACCGTCACCGTCGGAGTCGGAAAAGGCATTCACCCAGATATGATAAAATCTGGCGTCCGCATACCAGTCCGCCGCTGCGCCCAGGGATTCTGCGCCTGGGTTAACCGGAGTAAAATTGCCGAAATACTCGTCACCCGGCCCCATCGACTGGGGCTTACATGCCGTTATCAAAATGGCGGCAATCAGCAGGGCTGTTGTCACCATGTGTTTTCTTTGGTAAAATTTTTTTATATTCATATGCGGCAACATACAACCGATACCGGGTAAAATCCAGTTCAAGGCTTCCCACATGCTCGTCTGTGCCGATTTTTACCATATATCAGCCCCAAATTTGTCCACTCAGCAGACGGAAGCTCCCCCGGGAACGATCTGACAAAGCCATACCGGAAACATGAAACGCATTACATGAGGTATTTTTCTTCGAATTCTGCGGGATCGATGGGGGGACTGAAGATATAACCCTGGATAAAATGCACTCCGGAATCCTTGAGAGCGTCAAACTGCTCCTGCTTCTCAATTCCCTCAGCCAGGGTGGCAAAGCCGAAACTCTGTGCCAGTCCCTGAATTGCCCTCACCAGTTCCCGGGCACCTTCATCTTGCGGGTACGTATCCAGGAATTCTTTGGCGATTTTTAAAGTATCCACAGGAAACTGATGCAGATAATTCAGGTTGGAATAGCCTGTGCCGAAATCGTCCACCATGATTTTCACCCCCATATCTCTGATCTTCCGGAGTTTGGCGGTAATTTCCATTGGATTTTCCATCACGGCGCTTTCGGTAATTTCCAGATGCAGAACATCCCCGGGTAAATCCAGGGTATTGAGGGCGGTTTCAATGTCAGAAAGAATTTCAGAGCTTTCCAGCTGCACGGTGGATAAATTTACCGACATAAAAAAATCGGTACCGTGGCTTTCCCTCCAGAGCCTGATCTGATTCAGGGCCTGGTAGAGCACCCACTTCCCGAGAAAACGTATATAGCCGTTCTCCTCAGCCAGGGGAATAAAGCGTGCCGGAGGTATGGCGCCGAAGCCGGAGACAGTCCAGCGCATAAGCGCCTCACAGCCCATCACCTTTCTGTCTGTATCGATAATGGGCTGGTACACCACATAAAATCCGTTAAACTCGTCCTGAATGCTCTGATGCATCTGATGCACCAGAGATTCATTTTCATGAAAGCGCTCACCCAGTTCGGGGGTGTAGAGGAAGCCCTGTTCTCTCTTACGCTCATAAATGCCCAGGGCGATCTCTGCATTCACTTCAAGCTCTTCCAGCTTTCGGGCATGCCAGGGATACACGGCAACTCCCACATTGCTTCCAAAGCTCAGGTCCGATGCGGGAGCATTATGTTTTTCCAGAATGGCAGACTGTACTTCCTCTATTCGTTCAGTGATATTCTGGTCGCTTGTAAAACCCTTCATCACAAACAGAAACTCGTCGCTCCTGTCGGACTGGTACACGTTTCCTTCGCCCAGAATGGATTTAATACGCTCGGCGGTGATGTACAGCAGCACCTTGATTCGGTCCCGGGTGTATTTTATACGCTGATATCGGCGGTCCAGACGGATAATGCCGTATGCAAAGGGGGCCTCTTCGCCGTCGCGGACCATCTGTATGAGGCGGCGTATCAGAACGTGGCGCTGGGGCAAACCGGTGTCGGGGTCGTGATTCAAGAGACGTTCAAGCTGCTGTGCATGTTCCTGTTCAAGCTGAAGCTCAACGGAGAGTTTCTGCAGCTGCTCTTCACATGACTTCTGGTTTGAAAACTCCATGGAATAAATATATTGTAAAAACTCCCGAAGATGTGCCGGTATATTGAAAAAAGGTGAATTTTTCGCTATAAAACAAGCAAGAGTCTAATTATATAATTTTTCCAAGGATATCTAAATGAAGCGGTAACGGGAAGGGCAGATTCCGTTCTCAGATACCGCCCCCCCCCATACCTACCAGTTACGCTATTCGCCGGAGTTCTCCCATAGAACTCCGGGCCCGGACGCACACCCCCCGGGGCAGCACATCACCTCCAGGAAATCTGTGTCAGCAAGCTCCGGCTTTTTACTCCAGGCTTTCAGCAGATTGCTTTGCTTTTTATCCAGCCCCTTTATGTTCCTGATTCTAGGGGGCCGGGATGATATTCCGGCAATTGCGGCGGCTACGCCTCCGGCCCTTGCAAAACCCATGGCCCAATCCGGGAGGGAAGAATCATATCCGCAGCCGTTGTCCGGCAGATCGGACAATTCGATTTCCGCCGCCACCAGCATGGCCCCCAGTTCCTCCACGGTAATTACATAATCCGCTGATCCGTCCCGCACCGCTTCCAGCTTCTTCGCAAAACATGGGCCGATGAACACCAGACTGTGTCCGGGATGCTTCACCGCCGCTTCCCGGGCGCTGTAAAACATCGGGGGAGGAGTGCTGCTCACCCTGGCACCCAGGGCAGGAATGGCAATTCGAACAAGTTCGGTGTATGCGGGGCAGCAGGAGGAAGTCATGAAGCCTTTCGCTTCTTTCATGTGTTCCCCCAGTTCCCGGGCCTCGTGTTCTGCGGTGGTGACGGCACCCTCAGCAACCTCATACACGGCGGCAAACCCCAGCCGCCCCAGTCCTGCATAAAACTGCTCTCTGGTTCCGGGAAGCTGCCCGTGCACCGAAGGGGCAATAAGGGCAACCGGCCGGTTCTCCCCGCCCAGCTCACGGACCACATTCCGCATTTGCGACACCGGAACCGGGGCTGCAAAGGGACAGGAGAGCATGCACTGTCCGCATTGAATACATTTCTCTTCATGGATGACTGCGGGACCGTCCCCCTCCCGATGAATGGCTCCGGCGGGGCAGGCATCCAGGCAGGGAGATTTCCGGGGAATGATGGCAGAGAAACTGCAAGCTTTGGCGCATTTTCCGCAGTTGATGCACAGCTCGCCATCGATTACTGCTCCGCTATTGGTGAATGTTATGGCATCCCGTGGACACTGGTGGCTGCAGCTGCGGTCCACACAGTTCTGGCAGGCATTTGTAACCACATAGCTTGAAGAAGGACAGCTGTTACATGCTTCGGGGATAATCACCATGGCCGGTTTACCGGTACCTTCCACCGGCAGACCGGAAAGAGGCTGAAACTCTTCAACGCTGGATGGACGGTATCCCATAGCCGCCACAACTCTCCTTCTCAGCACTGCTTTCCGGTGATGGCTGCAGCAGCGGGCGGTGTCGCTGCTTCGGGCATCCATATCGTAGGGAAGCCTGTCCAGAAGTGAAGGATCATTGCGGATTTCGCTTTCAGCAATTCCCTGATAGATTTCCCGACGGATTTTTGCGCCCCTGGTACTCCGGTTTCTCCGCAGACTCATCGCTGTGCCTCTTTATCGTCCTCCAGGACGGCAGCTATCAGCTTCTCAAGTCCATCTGGCAGTACCCCAAAGTGAAGCCTGTCATTAATGCGGATCACCGGCGGCCTGAGAGCTCCGCTTTCACGGCAGCTGCCGAGGCAGGGAGTACCGCTTACATTAATGGAATAGGTATTACCAAGCATCTCCAGTCTGTGAAGCAAGTCGGCCGCACCATGGACGTGGCACGCGGTTCCCATGCATAGTTCAATTTCAATATTTTCATTCCGCTGCAATTCTTTCATATCTATTCTCCCTTAGCATATCTATTCTCCCATAGCGCCTGCGTGCCCGCTTCTATCAGCCGCCCATGTTTTCGCCCCAACCGGCGGCACCGATTTATTTTCCACACTCTTTGGGGCAGTCAGTTTTAAATAAACTCAAGTTCCACTTCTTTCAAATACCGGGTTTTCAAAATCTCACCTAACGACCTGAGGGCATTGCGTCTGATCTCCAGCTCCATGGGCATATTGGGGTCCTGGTGGGCTTCATTAATTCTGGTCCCCCCCACTATGCGAATGCTGTCGCTGTTTAAAAGAAGATTTTGAAGCTGTTCAACCGGGGGATCCAGGGACTCGATCCTTTCGACGGAATGCTCCAGGGCGTCCTTCAGTGCGGAAATGGTAAGAATTCCTTCACTTACCAGATCCACACCTTTCAGGCGGGACATGGGAGGCAGACTGCCTTTATGTAAACTCAAGTCCATATGCAGCTGCTCCCCCCATTCCCGGGCAATAATCTGGGCGGTAGTACCTCCACAGACTGCCTTTTTGCCTTCAAAATTTTTCAGCAGCGAGGCCAGATATTCATCCCCCTGGGGGTGGAAGGGCGGGCCGGAAACCAGGACCGTTTTTCGCGGATGACGTACATGAAGAACTCCACAACTGATATCGTCCCGGGCCTTCATCCCATCCAGATGTTCCGCCCGCCGGAGAACCGCTTTGCTCAGATCGGTGGAGCCGAGCTGCGGGTTATGATTCAGAAGCCCCCGAATATAGGGAAACACATCCTGCCAACCTAGCGGATGAGCCGGGCTGCCCATGCCCGCCTGGCTTACCCCGTCGCTGAAGAACACCACCCGGTCACCCGGGAGGGAATGGAGCACTCTCCTGGTGATGGTTGCCGGAGCAGCACGGGGTCTCGGCACGGTAAACACCTCCGTCTCAAGCTCAAGTAGTTCGTTATTCCGGATAACCAAGGCCGGAGGATTATCAAACTCAATAAGGGTTACATCGCCGTTGCCGTGTGAGCGGAGGACGGAAAACGTGGCGTAACTGATTCTCCGCTCACTGCAGGTGGGAAGGGATGTGTAAATAAGTCCTGCGGCGGTGAGCAAATCCTCCCCCGAGGAAAACATATCCAGGGCAATCTTCGCGGTGAGGGTGGCCAGTACATTTGCCTTGATTCCCGATCCCAGTCCGTCTGAGAGAACAGCCACCACCGTGGATCCGTCCCCGTCCCTCCTTGAGAGAAAGCAATCCCCCCGGGCGGATTCGCCGTGCTTGGCTGTGGAGCTGAAGGCGATATCACTGAAAAGCTGCTCACTCATCCCGTTCTCCTCCGCCGAAGGATTCAATAACCGCTCTGAGCATCTGTTCGCTCTCACTGGCATTTTCCCCCAGCAGGAAGGCAATCTGCTGGACGGTCTGAACATTTTTTTCCAGCACCGTTTTTGCCCGGCGGATGACGCTCTCCCGGCGAACGAAGGGCTGGGTTATATCCTGGAGCAAGCATCCAGCGGTACGTTCTTTCTCCACGGGAAAGATGGTGAGTTCATAGATCCGCTCATTCTTTTTCAGCGTGATCCCTTCAAGAGTGGCTCCGCTTTTCAGAACCTGACGAAAGCCCGAGCAGTCTTCGATAATGCGCTCCAGATTCACCTGATGAATGTGCTTTTGCAGCTCTCTGGCGGAAAGTTCTGCAGCCTGCGGCAGGAAATTCTGGAGGAATTTTCTGTTGCATTCCACAATGCCCAGCTGATCATCCACAATTACAACCGCACAGGGCATGGTTTTCAGCAGGGCATTGGCCTTTCGTTCAGCCACCATGCGTAGATTGCTTACACACATATTTCTTTCGCCGAAGCCGTTTACAACCGCCCAGGCGAAGTCCCGGCAGGAATCGTAGCCACATGCACCGCAATCCTTTTCATCTTTCGGGCCATGTTTGCCGATGGAGTCCAGAAAGTTTCTGATTTTCAGGTCTGTTTCCGGATCGCCGCCGGAAGGGTGCATGGGTAAATTGACCGGGCGGTCAAGTTGCGGCCAGCTGAATTCTTCAAGCTCCCTGAGGCAGGAAAAATCAATTTCATGTGCAGACATCCATGAGCTGCCGTCCGTCGGTCGGGAATCAGCTGAAAATCTCTCCAATTCCCAGGAGGAACGGAGCTGGCCCGCCCTGGATGAAGCGCACTGCCCTTCCAGACAGCCGCCCCTGCAGGAAAGCATCTCCATGAAAACCGGACCGCCGTCCTTCCCCAAGAGCACCGCTTCATCCAGAGATTCCTGAAAACGGTCCACTCCGGAAACCGCAATGGACCCCTGGGGAAGCCGACAGGTTTTACTCAGGGATTCCAGCATCCCCCCGGGTTTAGGATAAAGCCGGGCTGCGGATAAGCCCGGGTTTTCCTCAACGGGAACGGTGGCCGGGTATGGGACCGCCCGGGGCGAGGTTTCTGGGCGTACGGTTTCTGGGCGTACGGCTTCAGGAGGCACGATTTCAGGGACCGCAGCTTTTGAGCGTACAGGTTCAGCGCCCGCTGCCGTTTGATAGCTGGAGCCTGCATCGGCGGCGAAACCCCGCCGATTCATGAGAGACTCAAGTTCATCCAGGGTAAGCACCCCGTCAACCCACTGGGGAAAGCTGTCCCCCTCCCATTTTTTCGCAGCACAGGGTCCGATAAAAACCACACGGTCGTAATCCTGTTTCAGTCCCGCACAGGCGGCCAGCATGGGTGTGGGCAAATTTACAAGCTGCGCCTCTTCCCTGCCGTACAGCCGCAGATAGCGGTTGGCAGCGGGACAGGCCGAGGACACCAGGACATCTGTTCCGGTTTCTGCAGCAGCTGCAGACGGGGTGCGGGCGTTCACCCAGTCCGCTCCGTCGGACACCCGGGCCCAGGCGGAGAATCCCAGACGCTCAAGCATGGGAAAGAGGGGTGAGATCAGCCTGGCACTGTCCATCGCTAAAAGAGACGGCGCCACCGCCGCACAAACCCGCTCCCCGGAGTCCAGCATGGCTTCAATCAGGGACGAATCGTCCCGCACTTTTTTTGCCCCCACGGGACATGCGTTCACACAGACACCGCATAATATGCAGTTATCCGCCATGATTACTGCATGACCGTCTTCCACGCTGATTGCCTTCACCGGACATTGGCGGATGCATTTATAACAATCCTGACAGACCGTTTCCTCTGTATATATGGCTCCAGTTTTATTCATGTTCGTTTTTAGGTTAATTCAGGGTTCGGTTCATCCGGACCGCCGGCTCCCTCGCTGAAAAAGCGCTTGCGAAGCCATTGCTCAAGCAGCCCCGTCCGCGAAGGCAGGGGCTCGTCCTTATTCAAACTCAGATGGGGACCGCTGCTGCATTTTCCGCAGCAGAGCGTCCCCTTTAATTCAATCTGTTCTTCCGGTACATGGGATTTTCTACACAGCCATTCTCTGAGAAGCTCCAGATTTTCCCTGTTGCCCCGGGAATGGCAGGAACTCCCCATGCATATGGTTATGCGATCCGTACCATTTCTGCTCATACGGCCTCTTCCCTGCCGTAGAAAGCATTCAGATACATCTGTTTGATCTCGGCGATCAGAGGATATCGGGGGTTTGCCCCGGTACATTGATCGTCGAAGGCTTCTTCCGCAAGTGCATCCACCCGGGCCAAAAAGCTTTTCTCATCCACACCCGCAGCCTGAATGGAAGCCGGGATATTCAATTCTTCTTTCAGCTCTGTAAGTTTGCAGCACAGAAGCTCAAGCCCCTGCTCGATGTTCTTCTTCCCTGCTACGGCCTTTTTCCCCGTGCCTTTTTTCGCTCCCTTTCCGGTTTCTCCCTGTTCCATTTGATCAGCTACGCTCAGCATTGCCGCAAGACGCTCATATTTTCCCCGTGCCCTGGGATATTCATTCTTGGGAAATGCCGTGAGCTTGTTGGGATTATCCGTTGCATTGAAGCGCACAACCTGTTCTATGAGCAGCGCGTTGGCAACTCCATGGGGCAAATGGAAGGCTGCTCCCAGTTTATGGGCCATTGAATGGCACACTCCCAGGAAGGCGTTCGCAAAGGCAATTCCCGCCATACAGCTTGCATTGTGAACCTTTTCCCTGGCATGGGGGTTGGCGGCGCCGTCCCGGTATGCCTCGGGCAGATAGCGAAAGAGGTTCAGCAGAGATTCTATGGCCATGGCATCGGTGTACTCGGTGGCCATTACGGAAACCAGAGCTTCCAGGCTGTGGGTAATTGCATCAATTCCCGAAGCAGCAGTGAGGCCCGCGGGCATATGTTTCGCAAGGTCGGCATCAAGAATTGCCATATCGGGAGTGAGAGAGTAATCCGCTATGGGATATTTTGCCCCGCTTCTCTGATCGGTAATAACACTGAAGGGGGTCACTTCGCTTCCGGTACCAGAAGTTGTGGGGATGGCCACAAATTCCGCCTTTCTGTTGCCTTCGGGCAAGCGGTACACCCGTTTTCTGATATCCATGAAACGCATAGCCAGACCTTCGAACTCGATCTCCGGATATTCATAAAGCAGCCACATAATCTTTGCCGCATCCATGGGAGACCCTCCCCCCAGGCCGATGATCACATCCGGATGAAATGCGTTCACCATTTCAAGAGCCTTCTCCACAGTCTCTAGCGTGGGGTCCTGCGCAACCTGGTGGAAGCTTTGATACTGAATGTTCATGGATTTCAGACTTCGCCCGATGGTTTCCACATATCCGTTGTCAAAGAGGAAGCTGTCGGTAACGATCATCGCCCGCCGCTTCCCCTGGAGATCTCCCAGGGCCACGGGC
>NZ_JBXWXS010000008.1:0-12696 GCF_059431795.1 Salinispira sp. | reverse complement strand
TCTCATTCTCCTTCACGGTCTCTTATGACCAGAAAACATGACGAGCAATAACCTGATCTGAACCGGTACATTATCGATTCAGAATAATCCATTAGCCTCCCGATTGGCTTTTTATCATTCCTCCTTTGAGTATTGCCGGAAACCCGTCTAATAAAAATCTTACATGATATATCTTGTAAGATACATCAAACTTCCCTCAATAGCAAAAATTTTAAAAAACTCATAGTATTACAGCATGAGCGGAGCAGTGCTGGAATTTCTGGACTATTTTTTTCTCATATTTCATACAACTTTTATACTCTTTAATGTAGTCGGCTGGATCTGGCGCAGGACCCGAAAGATTCATTTGGCCACCATTGGGCTTACGCTGTTTTCATGGGTGGTTCTTGGATTCTGGTACGGCTTCGGATACTGTTTCTGCACCGACTGGCACTGGGATATTCGGCGGCTTCTGGGGAATCCTCCGGTTCATTCCTCGTACATTCAATTTCTTGTTCATGAATTGACCGGGTTACAACCTCCATACCAACTCACGGCAAATGTCACTCTGGGAATATTTATTTTTCTGGTTGTAATGACGCTGTATTTGAATGTGCGGGATCAAATAGAGAACCGAAAGAAGGGATCCCATGCACCCGGCGAGCCGCCGGATGCATAGCCTGAGCGTGCAGAGGGGGAAGCGATTAATTATCCTGAATTGCCCTTTCCGGATCGGCTCGGTAGGCCGAAATGAATGATTGAACCTTATCTTTTATTTCGCTCATTACAATTCTGGTGCCCTTCAGGCGTTCATCATCACTGCCTTTAAAGGAAGATGGGTCTTTGAACGGCCAGTGCATCCGTTTCACCGTACCCGGATATATGGGGCAGCGTTCTGCTGCTTCCGGGTCACAAACGGTGATAACATAGTCGTAACTGTTTCCAGCCTGATGCAGATCAAAAGCGCTTTGTGTGCCCTTTCCTTCAATATCAATATCTTCATCCTTCAGGGCCTGAACAACGAAGGGATTGAGTTTTCCCGGCTCTATGCCGGCACTTTCTACCTCAAATAAATCTCCTCCCAGTTTACGGAAGAATTCTTCGGCCATCTGGCTCCGTGCGCTGTTGTGAATACATACAATGAGTATGGATTTTTTCATTTCTACTCTCCTTTTCGCTGTATTTTGAGCCGTCTGTTGGGACGGTACTCCTATTTTACTGCTGATTATGTAGCTGCTGTGTGCGCGGTCCGGAATTTTTCCCGGCTATTATTAGCAATGCGTACCAGGAACAGCATTACCGGGACCTCTACCAATACGCCAACCACCGTCGCCAGGGTTGCTCCCGATTCCAGTCCGAATACGGCTATGGCCACGGCAACCGCCAGCTCAAAAAAATTACTTGCACCGATGAGTGCGGCCGGGGCTGCAATATCGTGACTGGTCTTCCAAAAATACGCCCACAGATAGGCGAAGCCGAAAATAAATCCGGTCTGCAGAATTAGCGGGACTGCGATCAGGAGAATATTACCCGGGTTCGCAATAATGGTGCTGCCCTGGAAGGAAAAAATGATTACCAGAGTGAGGAGAAGTCCCGAGGTGGTAACGCCGTTGAACCGGGGCAAAAATCGATTATGGAAATGGTCGCTTCCTTTTCGTTTGATTACCAGATATCTGGTTACCGCACCCAATGTGAGGGGAATGACCACGAATAGAACAACTGAGAGCAACAGGGTGTCCATGGGTACGCTGATGTTTCCGATTCCAAGCAGGAGTGCAACAATGGGGGTGAAGGCTACAAGAATAACCAAGTCGTTAATTGCAACCTGAAGCACTGTGAAGGCGGGGTTTCCCCGGGTAAGGTGGCTCCACACAAACACCATTGCGGTACAAGGGGCCGCACCAAGTAACACTGCTCCTGCAAGATATGCATCCGCCTGGGGATCCGAGAGCAAACCGGCAAATATCACCTTGAAAAACAGCCATGCGATGGCAAACATGCTGAAGGGTTTAATAAGCCAGTTAGTCACCAGCGTGATGGTCAGCCCCTTGGGCATCCGGATGTGTCTACCTATTGTGGAAAAGTCCACCTTCATCATCATGGGGTAGATCATCAGCCAAATGAGCACTGCGATGGGTATGGAAACATTTGCATATTCGAACCTGCTTAACGTTTCGGGTACAATAGGCAAAAGCACTCCTATTGCCACCCCGGCCACGATGCACAGGAGGACCCATACACTGAGGTATTTTTCAAAAAAAGAAATGCCGCTGGACGATTCGGACATATACACTCCCTTGAATACGTTTTCTACATTTAGATATATATCGAATTAAATGATGATTCAAGGAAGGTGTTATATCTTTTTGCGAAATTCCCCAGGAGTGATGCAATTTAACACAAAACTAACATAGGCTCCCGGAATGGGGGCCGGTTCCTTTCGACTTTGCTTGAGGCTTAAAAGGCAAAATTCTCTGAAAGGGTCTGTATGTATTCGGGACCGATTCCGCAGCAACCGCCTACGATGGTGGCCCCCTGGGCGATCCATGAACTGACCGAATCCTGATAGGATGAACAGCTCAATCCCGAATCCAGTTCATTCAGCCCCCCCTCCAACGTAAAGTCTTCAGATACTTCTTTGAACCTGTTGGCGTACCCGCCGAAACGTACAGATGTGTTCACCAGCTCCCTGGCCAATAAATTCATGGCCTTTCCGATTGCAGAAGGTGTGGAGCAGTTGAGGAGCACCGCGTCGACGCCCCGCTCTCTGCAGAGAGCGGCCCCCGAAGAGATTTCCTCACCGCTGCGCAGGTTTCCGTCTTCGGATACGGTGAAACTGATCCAGAGGGGAATCTCCCGTACATCAGCATGATTGAGAATGGATTCGGCCTCACTAATGCTGGAGATAGTCTCGGCGAGAAGAATATCCGCCCCGTTGGCAATAGCCGACTCTATGAGTTGGGGATATTCTTGATCCAGCTGATCCTGATTCACTAAATCCGGTCTATACGATTCGTTAAGGGGAGGAATGCTTGCTGCAATCTGTACATCCGACCGTCCTGATGCAAGCCTGGCTTCGTCGGCAAGTTTGTATGCCAGTTCCAGAAGCTGCTGTTTTCGGTGTAATAAGCCGGCCCGGCTCAGATAATAATCGGTTAATGCGTAACTGTTGCTGGTGATTACCCGGGCTCCCGCCTGAATATAATCCAGGTGGGCCTGCATTATTACATCCGGATCTCCGAGGAAGGCTCTGGCCGACCATAGCGGGGCATCCAGCGAAACTCCCCTCTCATGAAGCGCGCGTCCCATCCCTCCGTCGATTAATGTGATCATCTGCCTGCCTCCTGCGGGATCCGCCTCGGTTGAATTATTACCTTACTCAATTTGTAAGAGAGGAATCAATCTGACACAAGGATAATGCATTCTGTAAGGTATTCGTCCGGGTTTCCCCGGAAAATCATACCCGGACCTCTGACAAAATGTTCGATAACCGGGGCTTTCACGGAAAGATCTCGCTTTTCGAGATACTCGAAGAGATCCATGTAGGCTCCGCCCTGGGTACCGTAGGGTCCTTTATGGAGCAGCTTTATTGCCCGGGTTGGGGGGAAACTCAGGGTGTGCAATCCGGCGGTAGATGGTACAGATTTCAGGCAGAGGACGGCTTCCATTGAAGCATTCTCTTTTCGGTACTCCACATCGTGGTAGAATGCATAGGGTTTTCCTGACACAAATCTTCCATACTTTTTAAAGAGATGGGAGTACTCCTGCCCCAGCTGTGAATACTCTCCCTGGATGAATCTGGAAGCATACAAAGGAAGAGTAAACGTAAACTCGGTAATTCCTTCCTCCGGAGGTGTAGAGCCCTCTCCGCTTAGGGCATGAAAGTTTTGCAGATAGGCGTGCCGGGACTTGAGCTTTCGAAGGTTCTGCTCAACTTCATGGAGTTTCTTTTTAATGAAGCCCTGCACTTCTTCATCATTATTGCAGCTGTCGAAGATTTCCCGGATCTCTTTCAGACTGAACCCCAATTCCTTCAGCATGATAATGCGCTGGGCTTCCTGAAAGTTGGTTTGATTATACAGTCGATACCCGTTTTGCGGGTCAATCCCGGCGGGCACAAGTATACCCAGCTCCTGATAATAGCGCAGAGTTTTGATGGTGAGCCGGGTTGAATGTGAAAATTCGCCGATATGTATCACGCCTGAAGTTTCCTGATGCTATCTTATGAGATATTACATCGGTTGGATAGGGCGCGGGTTATCAGTTTCTCTTTAGAGGTTGCCGGATGATTGTTTTCAGCTTTTCCTGAGATGTACGTCTGGGATCACTGAGATATATTTCCCTGTGCCTTCCATGGAGAGCATAACCTTGTTGTTCTGCGAAATGGTGCATTACGGCTATTGTTGCAGCCTCCCGGGAATATGGTCCCAGATGGAGAGCCTGTACAGATATTCCGTCTTCAATCGTTTCCAGCCGGGCTTTTTCAAGCCGGGGAGGGTTTTTCTTCTCCTTCAGTTTTGCCCGGGCTGAGAGAAATGCGGTCTCGGTTATGTAATCCGGTACGGCGATCATCAGCTTCCATATCCACTCATCCTTTCTCCCCTCATGGAAGGCATTCATATCCTCTGCCCACCATTGTCCCTCCAGGGGGGCTACCACAAAATCCTGTTTCTCCTCTTTCATGGTGAATTTCAGAGTGTATGCCAGACCGTACAGTACGGGCATTGCGTCCTGAAAATCCGGGGAACTGTTGGGGTCTCCTGTGCCGGGAAACGTGATGTACCTGATGGGGGGGATGGTAACCAGACCAGGGGCTGATTTCGCAGAAAAGGCTTCCTTGATTTCCTTTTTCAGGTCGATCTTGTTCATTGTTCTCTCCTTTCGTGTTGAGTTCCCCGTATCATACGCCCTCCCCTTAGGGGGAGGGTCAAGGAAAAGATTTTATACCTCATATTCTATTCCATCGGATATATAATACACGAAGAGGTGACCGGTGAACTGTTTCTTTCGGCCGCCTGAAGAAAGGATGGTGAAAATGAAGGCTGTCATCTGGACCGGCTATGGCGGGCCCCAGGTCCTGGTCCCGTCGGAAATTGGTACACCGGTACCCCGGGAAAACGAAATACTGCTTAAGATCCACTCAGCTTCAGTGACTGCAGGGGATTGTGAAATGCGAAGACTTGAACTGCCGCTGGGACTTTCTCTGCCGGTTCGGCTTTATGCAGGCTGGAGCAAACCCCGGCGGATACAGATTCCCGGGCAGGAATTTTCCGGGGAAGTGGTGAAAACCGGGGCCCGCGTCTCGAAGTTCGTTGTTGGGGATTTGCTGTGCGGAACAACGGGGTTCAGGTTCGGTGCATATGCCGAGTATATCTGCGTATCTGAATCACCTGATGAAATGTCGGGAGTGATGGCTGTGATACCTGAAAACCTGAGCATGGAAGAAGCCTCGGCTTTGCCCACCGCCGGTATGGAAGCCCTTCACTATCTGAAAGAATCAAAGCTGGAAAAGGGTCATAAGCTGCTGATCATCGGCGCAGGGGGCAGCATCGGGAGCTTCGCACTTCAGGCTGCCCGCCACATGGGGATCCGTGTTACTGCAGTGGACTCAGGGGACAAACTTCAGATGCTGTCCGATCTGGGGGCAGAACGGGTGATTGATTATGCTTCAGACGAATTTCCGGGTTCGGCGGGTGAGTTTGATTCTGCAATCGACGTGGTGGGCGGCCGGGGCGTACTGAAAAGGTTGGGGTACGTAAGACCAGGAGGCAGCTACTTTCTCGCATTTGCGTACATCAGACATCTGCTCCTTGCACCATTAATCAGGCTTCTTCTGGGAAAGAAGCTGAACATTACCTCATCGTCCCAGTCGCCGGAGGAGCTGCAGAGACTTATCGATTTTACCGGGACGGCCCGTATTTCACCGGTGATCCACAAGAGCTTTCCCCTCGCTGCGGCTGCGGAGGCTCATAGGTTCGCAGAATCGGGTGTAAAACAAGGCAATATTGTATTGACCGCGCAAACTTGAGGACGGCAGGATATTACCGGGCGAGCATATTGAATTTCCGCCGGTAATGTTGCTGTGAAAAAGAAGGTGTTTGGCGAAGGAGCGCATGCCCCGGGAGTTGCTGGAAGCCGCATAATTGCTTGCAGTGAATCCCACTGAGGGATATGCTTGGCGTGTGACTGTTACACTGACGAATGAAAACATCCGCATTGAAATCGAAAAACCCGGTACAGGATACCTTTCTCCCCGTTTTATCAGACCATGAAGATTACCCGGCTGTTCTTTCGAAATATTCGTATGAGCAGCAGCGAATACCCCGACGGAGGCGATCTGAAAACCGCCGGCCGGGGGTTTTTCAGTGAGTTCAGTATAGATGAACCACCGGGTTTTTCAGAAGCTCCTTTGGGGGGCTGGTTTCATAAAATCGGTGTGGGTATGGTGAAAAAAGATTGTTCAGTGTACAGCCCGTTTCGGGATGCTGAAACTCAGTTTTATCCGTTCGCATGGCACAATAACGGACAAAGTATCCGCAGCTCGTATGAAAGCAGTGTATTGAACGGCTATGCGCACCGCCTGCAATGGCCGCTCTGTGGGACCCGGCTACAGACTTGAGTTTGATTTTCCCCTGAACACCGGTCAGTTCCTTGAATATGTTGACCCCGACGGAATTGTCCGCTTCGGAGAAAACACTGTCACCTTCGATCCAGGCAACGCTGTACCCTTCTTTTTCACCAACCTATGCCCATCCGAAGGAATGCCTGCGGGCTGGACTCTGCGCTGCAGTAAGGAGAATACCAGTATCAGAGAGGAGGGGGATTTTACCGTCAGCAAGGTAAACCTCTGGGGATGGAAGCACGTTATTAGTCCGGAATTATTTTTTCAGATTCATCTGAAACCCGGTGAATCTCAGGACTGGCGAAGACGTTATGTTCTTTCGGCAGGGGATTAGCCCTCCCCGGTACCGGACTTCCTGGCGTATGTTCGTACTACTTTCTGGTAGATCATGTTGTTGGGGATATGGGTGATATTTCCTTCACTGTCGCTGAGAATAACAAAAAACCCGTTTATATCCTTCACTTTTCCTTTAATTCCGTCGGGCAGAATTTCTATTGTATCTTCCATCTTGAACGGGCCGACCGAACAACAAGGACCAGAGAATGTCGGCTCCGAATACAGAAATATGCGCTTCGCCTTTTGTATGAAGTATAATCGTATATATGAAACGCTGTGAAATGAAAAAACGCGATTATCTGATGAAAAATCATGAAACTGACCGGTATATCTGTAAAAAATGCAAGCGAAGTGCGAAAAAGGAGAAGAAACTGTGCAAGCCGAAGAAAATCCGCCCGACGCAGATATCACTTGAAAAACACGGGAAAACATCCCCCAAAAGTGCATTAAAAGAGCAATAGATGGGCAATACTGTCCGCTGATTTGTCATTTTCCAAAGATTTCATTAGCTTCCTGCCCAATGCAGAGGGATCGAAAACACCCTGCGCCGGAGGAGGAGACATGCAATATCTTGTGAGAAACAGAGCGCCTGAGGAACCCCGGGGAAGAAAGAGGATTTCCTGGTACGGACCGGGACTTCTCTGGATGCTCTCTGCCGTGGGTACCGGATCGGTTCTGTTTACTCCCCGGGTGGGGTCTGCGTACGGCTTTCAGCTGTTGTGGATACTCCTTCTTGTGGTTTTTTTCATGTGGATCATGATCAAGGAAGTGGCCAGGTATCCCATCGTAACCGGAAAAAGCATTCTGGAGGGGCTTCAGCGCTTACCGGGACCGAGGAACTGGGCGGTGTGGGTGATTTTCATACCCCAACTTTTTGCCGCTGCCGTGGGTATTGCGGGACTATCGGCGATTATCGGAAGCGCGCTTCAGAGTTTTCTGCCCGGAAGCGGAAGTCTTTACGGAATTGCCTTCGTAATATTCAGCAGCATTATTACTGTCAGCGGAAGCTATAATGCATTGGAACGGATCAGCCAGGTGATGGCCATAGCATTGATGCTCATGGCGGTGGTTTCCGCTGCAGTTGTGTTTCCCGCCCTTCCCAAAGTGTTTTCCAATATTGTGCCTTCTGTACCCGAAGACCCCGACATCTATATAATTCTTCCCTGGGTGGGAACCATTCTTGCCGGTTCCATGGGCATTCTCTGGTTCAGCTACTGGACTGCTTCCAAGGGGTTCGGCGGCGGTCTGAGTGATCAGGTAAGTCCGGGCCGTCCTGATTCAAACAGAAAACTCCGGAACAGAGATAAAACGAACCGTATTCGGGCATGGGTGACTCTTGCTTCCAAAACCGCCGCTCTGGTGGTTCTTGCCGGGCTTCTGGTGATCTTTTCCTTTCTCGTTCTGGGTGCGGAGCTTCTTGGCCCCGCAGGTATTCTTCCCCAGGGAAAGGATGTGGCTTTGGACTTGAGCCGGCTGTTTTCTGAAATCTGGGGAGATGCGGGAAAGGTTCTCATTATTGCATCCCTGGTTGTGGCTCTCGGGGGAAGCATTCTCGCGAACCAGGATGGATGGGGGCGGAGTTTTGCGGATATCAGCATGCTGCTCTCCAAATCTTCTTCGGATGAGCTTCCTGCCAGCCCCAAATTGGTGAAAATCCTGGAGCAGAAGAGCAGCAAGGTGATCTGGAACAGAAATGTGCTGAAGCGCTGGTATATCGGGCTGATCACCGGGGTTCTGCCTGTGGTGATACTGTTGATATTCAAGGATCCGGTGGCAATAATGTCTGCTTCAGGAATAATCGCTGCAGTTCATACTCCCTTCATTGTGTTTACTGCATTCGCAGCTATCAGAATACAGCTGCCTCCGGAACACCGTCCGGGATGGTTCAGTTCCGTTTCCATGATTCTTGCAGGAATGTTTTTTCTCGTTTTTGCGTCGGTGTATATCTTTTCCGGTGCGGCATGACGGATCCACCGGGTATGTCAGCTATGAATCTCTTTGACTCTTCCCACCTGCCCGTCTTCAAGTCTCACCTTGATGCCGTGGGGGTGGCGGGGGGACTTGGTGAGAATGTCCCGAACCACACCTTCCGTGAGTTTTCCGCTTCGCTGATCTTCCTTTAATACAATTGAGACTTTGGCTCCAGGATAAATGTTTGACCTGTCTTTTCCGTCCATTCGTTGTCCTCATTACTTTATCGGACTGCATCCATCGGAAAACTCACCTCCTTTGGTTCTCAAGCAGCTTCTTGATGAATACTATCAGATCGGTCCGGGAAATACCCAGCTTTTTTAATGCCTGTGAAAGATATGTGCCCACAGAACTGACCGAGAGGCCCAGGGTATAGGCAATTTGCTTATTGCTCTGTCCCTGGGCTGCGTACTGAACCACCTGATTTTCCCGGGTTGTAAGGCGATGATTCACTGCGATCCGGGGAGGGTTTTCGATGGCTGCCATATAGCGTTCTCCCCGGTTTCCTTCTACGGGGATAAGACTCCATCTGCCATGGACCAGACCCGGCCAAATATCCATCAGTCCACCGGGATTCTCTCGTTCTCGATGTTTTGAGACGGCTTGTACTGTTCGTACCAATGCTTCGTGCATCTCTTCCCCGAGATCAGCCTGCCCGGAATCGGCCCCGGGCTCTGTGTTGGAATCCACGAGATGCATTACCATATCCCGTTTCGAAGACGCCTCGGGATTCGAGAAATCCATGTGTGGGAAGTGCCGCCGCAGCCGGATTGCGGCGGCGATATGTACTGCAATTTTGGTCCAATATTCATTCTCTATGGGATACAGATACTTCTCACCCGGCAGAACGGGAACCGCAAAAACGGATCCTGAAAAATCCGGCTCCACTGCGCACAGGGCCCAAATATCCGAGTATCCAAGGTGTTGAAGTGTAAAATCCAGGATTTCCTGATTTTGCTCCGATACATCATCTGCGGCAAGCATCGTCCTGGATGTGCTGCAGTGGGTGCCTCTCCGGAATACCGGCCAGTATATTTCCGGAGAGACATCACGGTGAAAGGGGGCGGTCAATTTTCTGTATTCATCTATATCTCCGAAAGCAGCCACGTTGCCCACACGAATGCGGCGCTCATGAAGGGCGAAGTCATATTTCAGCAGCCCCGGGCCCAGCCCCAGCTGTCTCTGTATTTCTGATGCGAGATTCGTTGTCCACTGTTCCTGATTGAGGTCCAGGCGGTAGATGCTGTCCATGAGAGCGAACGGGGAACGGCTCACGGCTTCTGCTCCCGGGTATTTTTGCGTTGGGAAAGAATCTTTGCCAGAAGCTCTTCACGACCCGACACGTCGGCCTTTTTATAAAGTGCATGCAATTGGTTCTGTATTGTGCTTACCGAGGTTTTTCGATTCCGTGCGATCTCCCAATCATGTAAACCTTTACTGAGGCAGGCCACAAGCTGGCGCTCGATGTCGGTAAATCGGGTGTTGAAACCGCCGGCCGGACTCCGGAAATCAGGGTCCATGAGAATGATTAATACGGTCCGGTCTTCGATTTTGAATTTCTGAACATACCCTGGCATAAGCTTCTCTGTCTGCACGTTACATCAATTATAACACGCTATGGCCAAAAAACCTGACAAATTACCTATGGTATTGGATTTCCGGGAGGGATACATTCTTCCATAGATAAAGGAGAGACCTGTGAAACAGTATCAAATTCATGAAAAAATTTTTATCTTTGTGCTTATTCCGGCAGCTTTTCTCTTGGCCTCCTGTGACTTCACCGGGATCGACGGCTCTGCGGTACTTGAGGAATTGGCCGGAGACTGGTGGCTGACGGATGTTGACGTGTATGCGGATGGGCAGGAGGTGACCAACTCACTTCCGGACACCCTCTACTGGCCCGATTCGGTATTTGCAGCTGAAGGGTTGGAGTACCCGGATTCGGTGTTTATTACGGATAAGGGCTGGTACCCTTCCGACGCCTATTATCCAAACGATGCCTATTATCCTGACTCGGTGTTTTATTTTCCCGACAGCGTGTTTTTCCCAGATTCTGCATTCTTTCCCGACTCGGTTTTTTGGCCGGATTCAGTGTTTTATCCCGATTCTGTATTTCAGCATTTCCCCACACGGATGACCGTTTCAGAGGACGGTTCGGTGGTTGTGGCTGCAGATATTATGTGGGATACCCATGGTTTTGCCGGATCTCTGGGCGAACCGGGACAGATACGCTCAGAGCCGACAATCGAGACAAGCATCAGTGTCACCGACGACGGGATGCTCCAGACCGCCGGACAAAATCAGGTGTTTACCACTCCCCGCAGCGGCTCAAGAAACTCGGGTTTTTCAAACTGGCCGAAAAATTATGAAATAACCGAAAACGGTGATCTGATTCTCAGCAAGACACAGACAATCGACGGAGTGGAATATACCGTTGAGGAACACTTCAGTCGTGAAGCACCTGGCGCACCGGATTTCGGCGGCGTTCTCGGTTGGTGGGAATACACCGGAAAGAGCTCGGGTATGGCGGATTACATCCATATTTCACCGATGGATATTGCTTCTTCTTTCGGGCTCATAGATTCTGGACAGTCTGAGGTAACAGCCCCCTTGGCAGGGAACATAATCATGTGGTCATATTCTGAATCGGACTCCACAGCAGGGCCCTCCAGCGGTGATACGCTGCTTGATGCCGGAGGTCTGGATGTGGGATACAAAGCGCCCGACGGGGAAATGATTGTGAATCAGTTAAGCAATACATCTCCCGTCACATCATCTTCAGATTGGACGCTGAATACGTCCACCTGGACCTACAGTATTTCCGGAGATACTCTTACAATTATTGCCGGGAGCACAACGTTAACCTACGATAAAACCGACGCTCAGTAGTAGAGGAAGTAGTAGAAAAGGGGCGGGGTCTGGAAAATGCCATAGAATAGCAACAGAGAGTATCTGAAGCAGTAGGCGGCCTATGATGGGCCGCCTCTTTTTGGGTTTGGGGACCATTCAGGCACTGGGCGGCGGTCAGGCCTGTTCACGGCCTTGTTCATATATTGATACCCACTCCTGCGGCCCCATTTTTTGGGCCAGCTCCGCGATGAGTTCATATGGGATCTTTTTCATATTTTTCAGTCTGATACAGCTTTTGCCCATATCCAGCTTGGTACTCATGTGTTTGGGCCACTCATTTCTGAACCATTCTTCCAGTTCAGGTTTGCTGTAGATCCCTGAATGATACAGGCTCACGGAATTTTTCTGAGATCTCAAAGAAAAGAAGGGGAGCGGTTCATCTTTTTTGCAATGATACCCCGGAGGATACATGCTCAACGGAACAACCACGGCAATCATTCCGTAATGGATCCCCACCTCAAAGCCGTCGGGCATGTTTGCCGTCCAGGTATCAAGGATGCTTTTTACAACATTGCGACGCTCCTCAGGCAATTCATCAAGATACTCTTCAACGCTTTGTGCATAGGATGTCATAGCTTCCTCCTGTCTATTTTATAGAATTTTAGTCAGAAAAATTCCAGCAAGAATATGGTATTATGATGATCTTGCTTCAGGCTTTGCTCCGGAATGATCATAGTTCTACCCCTTTTGGGTGGATCAGCGGCGCCATATTGCCGGGGCTGAACCTGTTGCACCACATAAAGAAGCATAGAAAGGAGGAATGATAAAAAGCCAATCGGGAGGCTAATGGATTATTCTGAATCGATAATGTACCGGTTCAGATCAGGTTATTGCTCGTCATGTTTTCTGGTCATAAGAGACCGTGAAGGAGAATGAGA
>NZ_JBXWXS010000007.1:0-38067 GCF_059431795.1 Salinispira sp. | reverse complement strand
TATTCAAACTCATGTATTCTTATACACTAATCTCTTTAGTTGATTTTGTCAAGGGGATGTATCATGAAGAGCGGATGAACATGCTCAATATGCGACAAATGGCACTTCCCGAAGCACGGGAGGGCTGTTACGATCTCAGTCCGCCGGATAGCACAGCCCCTCCCATGTACCTCTCTTCCTCTGCGCTGGGCAGTGCTGGACGGTCGGGCAGTCAGGGAAGCGGGCAACGATGCCGTATACTCTCCCGACTGAGTCTAACCGGGGCTCCCGGGGAACCACCGTCAGAACTCTCTCCCTCGCTGCTTGTATCCGTGAAACAGGTTCACAGCATGAGCATTCTCATAATCCGCAAGCTTCCTTCAGATTATCCGGACTCTCCGGGGAGAGTACGAATATCCGAAGTTTCCGCCCATTGGGAGGACGCATCGTTCAAACCCGACGGCGAACAGCTGCTGGCAGAGATGGATGAGAATATGTTTACCCATGAGCTGGAACGTGGACTGCCCCTACTTCAGGACATGGAAGCCGACGGCATCCTCACCAACCTGGATGAAATTACTCCGGGGGTTACGGTTGCGGACTGCATGCCTCTATTTCTTCAAACCGGAGCTTGGCGGGGACTTCTGCACTCAGGCTGGGCGGGCACAGGAATACTGCGCAGGGCCCTGGAATTCTTTGCTCATATCCGGGAACAGGCTCCGGGGGTTGTTATGGGACCCTGCATAGCTGTGGAAAGCTATGAAGTGGATGAGGCCCGGGCGGATCTCTTCGCCCGGCGTCATGGAGCGAATGCGGTGCGCGGCAGGCATCTGGATTTGCGGAAGGCAAATCTGGGCATATTGGAGAATGCTTCCCGGGACGGCCTTTTCCGTCTGGAATCTCAGATCATAGTCCGTGACAGTTGCACAGCACAGCATTCTGGTTTATTTTCTTACAGGCGGATGGGTCCCGAATCCTATGGTCTGATGCTTGCGGTCTTTCCACCTCACAGAACTTCACTCCCCGTCTGCAGTGGCGAAGCGTATTACCGGCTCACCAGAAGCGGAATCCGGAGCAACTGAATTTCCGACGGCCCGGGATGCCGGAGCATCCATGACGGCTGATCAGCTACATGAAAGGTACAGCTATGAAAGAATTGAAAAATGAATTGGCACACAAACTTCTTCTTGCATTGCAGGATTTCTCCCGGGAAAAGAACCTGGAGCTTTCTCTATTTATTGATGATATTATGATCGAAACACCCCCCAAGCCGGAACTGGGCGATGTGGCGTTTCCCATGTTCCCTTTTGCAAAGCTACTACGGATGGGCCCTCCACAGATTGCCTCGGCGATTGTTTCCCGGCTGCAGGAGGCAGGGGTGGATGCAGAACAGGCCGGTCCCTACGTGAATGCACGGTTGAACCGCAGCGACGCCGCCTCCCGCACCATCTCCAGCATTCTCGCCCATGGGGAGAACTACGGATCCAACGATAATTATCACGGTGAAAAGGTGATGATTGAGTTTTCTTCCCCCAACACCAACAAGCCGCTTCATTTAGGACATCTGAGAAACAATGCCCTGGGAGAGTCGGTTGCCAGAATCCTGAAAGCAAACGGTGCTCAGGTGCGAAAAGTGAACCTTGTGAACGACCGGGGGGTGCATATCTGCAAATCCATGCTCGCCTACAAAGAGCTGGGTGAAGGGGACAGCCCGGAAAAACAGGAGGTGAAATCCGACCACTTTGTGGGGGATTACTATGTGAAGTACAATCAGATGGCCGCCAAAGACCCGGATGCGGAAAAGCGAGCCCAGGCCATGCTCAATGCCTGGGAAGACGGGGATGGGGAAACGGTGGATCTGTGGAAAACTATGAACTCCTGGGCACTTGACGGACTGAAGGAAACCTATGAGCGTACCGGTATTCACTTTGACGACATTTATTATGAGAGCAACACCTACAAGCTGGGCAGGGAACATGTTCTCCGCGGACTTGAAAACGGAGTATTCTTCCGGGATGAAGAGGGCACTGTCTGGATCGATCTTGAAGATATCAAACTGGATAAGAAGGTTCTTCTGAGAAAAGACGGTACCAGCCTCTATATGACCCAGGATATCGGTACCGCCGTGAGCAGACACGGGGACTGGCCTTTTGAGCGTCTCATTTACGTGGTGGCATATGAACAGAACTACCACTTCCGGGTGCTGTTTCATATTCTTAAGAAGCTTGGTTTCGATTGGGCGGATAAGCTTTATCATCTTTCCTACGGTATGGTGAATCTTCCGGACGGTAAGATGAAGAGCCGGGAAGGTACGGTTGTAGATGCGGACAAGCTCCTGGATGAATTGAGGGATCTGGCTCTTCAGGAAATGGCAGAGAAGGGCAGGGATACGGAAATTGACGATCCTCAGGCAGTGGCTGAGCAGGTTGCTCTGGGGGCCATCCACTATTACCTTCTTCAGGGAACACCTTCCAAAGATATGGTATTCAATCCCGCAGAATCTCTCTCCTTCAACGGGAATACCGGACCCTATCTCCAATATATGGGAGCCAGGATTTCCAGCATGTTTCGGAAGTACGGAAAGGATCTTCCATCTCCCGATTCTCTGGATTGGTCGCTGCTGAAGGAAGATGAGGAGTGGGAGTTAGTTAAGCTTCTGGCATCCTATCCTCAGGCGGTGGAAGCGGCGGGGAATGAGTATAATCCTGCACATATCGCTTCCCACCTGTACGAGCTGGGCAAGTCTTTCTCCCGCTTCTACCACGAGCATCCGGTGCTGAACTGCCCGGATACCGATCTCCGGGATCTGCGCCTGTATCTGGCCTGGGCCGTGAAACGGGTATTGGTTCACGGATTTCAGCTTATTAATATGCCGTTCCTTGAAAGCATGTAGGCTTCTCCCCATGGCGGGCCGGATCATGGACAGGGTATTCATCTTTATGCAAGCCGCCGGCATCCGGCGGTTTTTTTGCATTTTTATGCTTGCCCGATTTCACACTTCATGGTATTTCAGTACCATAGCAGCACATAAATTAGAGTTAAAATAATAATTAGAAATAAAAATGAGGAGCAGAAGGCTTTGCATACATATTTGTAGGCAAGACTACATTTATGTATGACGCTTTGGTTGAAAATGACGCTTTATATTGGAAGTTTTTGAATAAAATTGATTAACTTCCGCATAATTATGAAATATTTTCCCCTATCCCCCTTTACTTCTCCCCCGCAGCTTTACTAATATGCCGTAAACGCCGTTATGGCACAGAACTTGCATCTAAATAGATCACGGATTTTCGGCGGTTTGAGAGCGATTTTTTCCCACATTTATGTCGTTCATTTCCGTAGTATAAAGGAGCAGCATATGTCATTTAAACAACGTCCCAAGAAGCAGGGACTTTATGATCCTGCATTTGAACATGATGCCTGCGGTGTGGGCTTTATTGCCCACATTAAGGGTGAAGCCAGTCATTCAATAGTCAAAGACGCAGAAGAGATTCTTATCAGGATGACTCACCGGGGTGCGGTGGGCGCAGAAAAAAACACCGGGGATGGCGCCGGTATTCTCACATCCCTTCCCCATGAATTTCTCAGGAAAGCGGCGAAAAAAGATTTGCAGCTTGATTTACCCGCTCCCGGAACCTATGGCGCGGGAATTGTATTTTTTCCCCAGGATAATGAGCGCAGGAAGAAGTGTCTGGAAATTTTCCAACAGCAGACGGCGGAAGAACAACTTGAGCTGCTGGGCTGGAGGGAAGTTCCCACCAACAATACAATGATCGGCCCCAGCGCCCGGGAAAGCGAACCGATAATGAAGACCGCCTTCCTGAAAATGAAAGAAGGCAGCGAACCTTCTTCCAATGCCCAGGATGAACTGGAAAAGCGTCTGTATATCCTTCGCAAGCGGGTTACCAACAGCATCAGGGGAACCAGCGAACTGGATCCCGAAGATTTTTTCTACGTTTGCTCTCTCTCTTCCAGAGTGATGGTGTACAAGGGCATGCTCATGCCGGAGCAGCTGTTTCCCTATTTTCCCGATCTGGACAGCAAGGAATTTACGTCTCATCTTGCAATGGTCCATTCCCGGTTCTCCACCAACACCTTCCCCAGCTGGGACCGTGCTCAGCCCCTTCGCTACATGAGTCATAATGGTGAGATAAACACCCTCCGGGGAAATGTAAATAAAATGCGCAGCCGTGAAGGTACTCTCAAAAGCGAATTCTTCGGACCTAAACTCGCCTCCACCTTTCCGGTGAATGAACCCGATCTTTCCGACTCGGGAAATTTTGACAATGTACTCGAGCTGCTTATCATGGCCGGGCGGAAGCTGCCCGAAGCGGTGATGATGATGATTCCCGAGGCCTGGCAGAGAGATCCCCAAATGAACCCTGAAAAACGGGCCATGTACGAGTATTTTTCCAACATGATGGAACCTTGGGACGGGCCCGCTTCGGTGGTGTTCACCGACGGAACCTACATTGGGGCTACCCTGGACCGAAACGGACTGCGCCCCAGCAGGTACTATGTTACAGATGACGATCGGGTAATCATGGCCTCCGAGGTGGGGGTTCTGGATATTCCCGAGGATCACATTGTTGCCAAAGGCCGTCTTCAGCCCGGAAAAATGTTTCTGGTGAACTTCAATGAAGGGCGGATTATCGATGACAACGAGCTGAAACGCAGCTACAGCGGCGAACAACCCTACGGATCATGGCTGGAAGAGAAGCGGATCACCCTGGATGAGATTCCCGCACCTGCGGAGGTTTACGGTTTAGATGAAAGGAGCCTGCTACAGCGTCTCAAACTCAACGGGTTTACCTGGGAACATTTACGGGAAGTACTGAAGCCCATGGCGGAACTGGCCAAAGAACCTTTGGGAAGCATGGGAAACGATGCTCCCCTGGCGGTGCTTTCGGATAATCCCCGGATGCTCTACGATTATTTTAAGCAGCTGTTCGCCCAGGTTACCAATCCCCCCATCGACTCGGTGCGGGAATCGGTAATTATGAGTCTGAAAACGTACATCGGTCCGGAAGGAAACCTTCTGGAGCCCGGTGCGGATCATGCTCACCGGCTGATGCTTGAAGAGCCTGTGCTCACCAACGATCAGCTTGCGGCTCTGAAGCACATGGACCACCGGGGTTGGAGAAGTAAAACTCTGGATATCACCTACCCGGTGCGCAGCGGGAAAGAAGGGCTGACGGCTGCCCTTGAGCGGATCAGCAAGGAAGCCGAGCAGGCCATTGAAGAGGGCGCAAGTCTGGTGATTCTCTCCGACCGGAATGCAGGACGAAACAATATTCCCCTTCCCGCCCTGCTTGCAGTGGGGGCAATTCATCAGTATCTGGTTAGCGTCCATAAACGCACCCAAATCGGCCTGGTTCTTGAGTCCGCCGAACCCAGGGAGGTGCACCATTTCTGCACCCTCACAGGCTATGGAGCTGACGCGGTGAACCCCTATCTTGCATTTGAAGCGATGTGGAAAATGCAGGACGATGGTCAGCTTGATCCCGAATTGAGTCGGGAAAAACTGGCAGACGATTACCTGAGGGCCATAGAGTACGGCATGCAGAAGGTATTCGCAAAAATGGGAATCTCCACTCTGGAGTCCTACAAAGGGGCTCAGATTTTTGAAGCGGTGGGGCTTGCCTCAGAAGTTGTGGAACGCTGTTTCACCGGTACCGCAAGCAGAATTGAAGGGGCTGATTTTGAGCATATAGCCGAAGAATGTCAGCGCCGTCACAATATCGCCTACCCTGACGGGAATCCCACCATCGGAGAGGAATTTCTCAATCCAGGGGACTACTCGGTACGCCATGGCGGGGAAGGCCATATGTGGGATGCGGAATCCATCGCCAATCTTCAGATCGCCGTGCGAAACAACGATGTGAATTTTTACAAAGTTTTCTCGTCTCACCAGGATCAGCGAAGCAGAAAGCAGTACACCCTGAGAGGGCTGCTGCGCTTTAAGCAGGGGCTCCAATCAATTCCTGTTGAGGAAGTAGAGCCTGTAGAAAGCATTATGACCCGCTTCGCAAGCGGTGCCATGAGTTTCGGCTCTATCAGCCAGGAAGCCCATGAAACCCTGGCCATAGCCATGAACCGTGTGGGGGGGAAATCCAACACAGGTGAGGGAGGGGAGATGCCCGAGCGCTTCAAGCCTCTTGCCAACGGCGACAGCAAGCGTTCCGCCATTAAGCAGGTAGCCTCCGGTCGTTTCGGGGTTACCAACGAGTATCTCACCAATGCCGACGAAATTCAGATCAAGATGGCCCAGGGGGCCAAGCCCGGAGAGGGCGGAGAGCTTCCGGGACATAAGGTTTTCGAGGTGATCGCCAAAACCCGGCATACCACCAAGGGGGTGGGGCTGATTTCTCCGCCTCCCCATCATGATATCTATTCCATCGAAGACCTGGCCCAGCTGATCTTCGATCTGAAAAACTCAAACCCCAAGGCCAGGATCAGCGTGAAACTGGTATCCAAGGTCGGGGTGGGAACCATCGCAGCCGGGGTTGCAAAGGGTCATGCCGATCACATTCTCATATCAGGACATGACGGGGGTACCGGTGCAAGTCCCCTTACGGGTATTAAACATGCCGGTCTGCCCTGGGAACTTGGGCTGGCGGAGACCCACCAGACCCTGGTAATGAATGACCTGAGAAGCCGGGTTGTTATTCAGACCGACGGGCAGCTGAAAACCGGCCGGGATGTGGTGATAGCCGCAATTCTTGGTGCCGAAGAGTTCGGCTTTGCCACTTCCGCCCTCATTACCATGGGCTGCATCATGATGCGTAAGTGTCAGAAGAACACCTGTCCTGTGGGGGTGGCTACCCAGGATGAACGGCTGCGGAAAAAATTCACCGGGAAGCCGGAGCATGTTGTGAACTTTATGAAATTTATTGCCCAGGAAGCCCGTGAACTGATGGCCGAATTGGGTGTGCGCAGCATTAACGAGCTGATCGGCCGGGTGGATCTGGTGGAAGCCGACGATACGGTACGCAACTGGAAAAGTGAAGGAATCGATCTCAGTGCCTTATTAAATCCTCCAAAAAATGAGCTGGCACGCACCGGAACTATATGCTGTATTCCCCAGGATCACGGAATTGCCGACATTCTGGACCGCCGCCTCATCGAGCTGTCCCGTAAGGCTATCAGCATGAAGAAAAAGGTTGAACTTGAACTGGGTGTTAAAAATACCGACAGAGCGGTTGGAACCATGCTCAGCCATGAGATTGCCAAACGTTACGGCTTTGAAGGTCTGCCCGAGAACACTCTGGATATTAAACTCCGGGGGCATGCAGGACAGTCCTTCGGCGGTTGGTTAGCCGGAGGGGTGACCCTGGAGCTGGAAGGGGATGCCAACGACTATGTGGGCAAGGGATTGAGCGGTGGAACCATCTGTATATATCCGCCGAAACATTCCCGGTTCAAGGCTGAGGAAAATATCATAATTGGAAACGTTGCCTTCTACGGGGCAATTACCGGGAAGGCGTTTATCCGGGGGATGGCCGCTGAACGATTCTGTGTGCGGAACTCAGGAGCCAAAGTAGTAATCGAAGGTGTGGGAGACCACGGCTGCGAGTACATGACCGGCGGACGTGCGGTAATTCTGGGAGAAGCGGGACGAAACTTCGGTGCAGGCATGAGCGGCGGTATTGCCTATGTCTGGGATCAGGACGGCACATTCCGGGAAAATATCAACCCCGGCATGATCGACAGCTATGACCTGATTACCCAGGAAGCATGGGAGATCGAAGACGTGCGAACCCTCATAGAAGAGCATCTTGAGTGGACCGGATCAACCAGAGCCCAGGATATTCTGGACAACTGGGAGCAGGAGTTGAAGAAATTTGTAAAAGTGATCAGTCCTGCATATGCCAGGGTACTGGAATTGGAAAAAGAAGCAGACATGGAGGCAGTTCATGGGTAAGCCCACAGGATTCCTTGAAATAGAACGTAATAAAGTGAAGTGGAGGGACCCCAGTGTCCGTTCTCAGGATTTTCTCGAATTTGCCGTGGAGCATAATGACAAGGCCCGGCAGGAGCAGGGGGCTCGTTGTATGGACTGCGGTGTGCCTTTCTGCCAGACCGACTACGGCTGTCCGGTGCACAATCTCATTCCCGAGTGGAACGATCTGGTGTACCAGGGCCGCTGGAACGAAGCGTACTGGCGGCTCCGGCTTACCAACAACTTTCCGGAGTTTACCGGCCGGGTATGTCCCGCACCTTGTGAAACTGCCTGTGTCCTGGGCATTAATGAGCCTGCGGTAACTATTAAGGACAATGAAGCCGCCATCATAGACCGGGCCTGGGAATCAGGGCTGGTGCAGCCTCGACCCCCCCGCTATCGCAACGGGAAGACTGTTGCAGTGGTGGGCAGCGGCCCCGCCGGACTTGCAGCTGCCGATGAGCTGAATCAGGCAGGATATGCGGTCACCGTCTATGAGCGTGAAGACCGGGTGGGCGGACTGCTCATGTATGGAATTCCCAACATGAAGCTGGACAAAGCTCTGGTGGAAAAGCGCTGCAACCTCATGGCCGAGGAAGGAGTTGAGTTCCGTACCGGCGTGGATGTGGGTAAAAATATGAGCATGAAAGAACTCAGAGATTCCAACGATGCGGTGCTCCTTACCGTGGGGGCTACAAATCCCCGGGATCTGCCGGTACCAGGCCGGGAACTCAAGGGTGTGCACTTCGCCATGGAGTTCCTCACAGCCAATACCCGAAGTTATCTCAATTCCAAGCTCTCCGACGGTAAATACATCAATGCCAAGGGTAAGAAGGTGATCGTTATCGGCGGCGGCGACACGGGGAACGACTGTATCGGGACCAGTGTGCGCCACGGTGCAGCAAGCGTTATTAACTTTGAGCTGCTCAGCCGGCCGCCCAAGGAGCGGGATGCTTCAATGCCCTGGCCTACATATCCCCGGCTGGAAAAAAGCGATTACGGTCATCAGGAAGCCGAGGCGAAGTACGGCCGGGATCCTCGGGAGTACAATATCCTCACCAAAGAGTTCATCGGAGACGGGGACGGCAACCTCAAGGCTCTCAAGACCGTACGGGTTGAATGGAGCAAAAAACCCGGCGAACGGCCAACCTTCGCCGAGATACCCGGAAGCGAAGAGACCTGGGAGGCGGACTTGGTATTTCTGGCCCTTGGATTTCTGGGGCCTGAGCAGTACCTTGCGGAAAGCCTTGAGCTGGACACCGACCAGCGAAGCAACTACCGGGCGGAGTACGGGGAGTACGCCACTTCGGTTGATAATGTGTTCGCCGCCGGTGACGCCCGCCGGGGACAGAGTCTGATTGTCTGGGCAATTAACGAAGGAAGGGGCGCAGCCCGGGCCGTGGATCTGAAACTGAATGGCAGCAGTAATTTGCGGGGATGAAAACGGAAGAAGCTTGTAATATGCTCCATATTGTGAGGTGCAGCTGTTTTTACAATATGGAGCTGATATGAAAACTAAATTCATTCATAAATATATTTATTTATCATATTTCAAGAATGCTTGATGTTGTTTTAATGGTCTTTTTGGGCGGGAATAACGTCGATGTGGACGGTATTGGATCTGGGAGTGGTGAAAATCCACCGGCCTTTTTCTGACTGTTCTCTGTTTGAAGGATTGACAAGAAACTGAGATGGTCCAAGCTGAACTAGAAATTGATTTCGGGTTTTCGTATTTGTAATATCATACTCAAAAACAGAGTCCTGCTGTGCAGACTGCACCAACGATTCCCAGGCAGCTTCGCTCATTTGTCCGAATACCGAGGATATTTCCAGGGCAGTTTGTCTGTCATCGGAAGCGATGGCTTCAATCAGAGTCTGGGTATCGTTCTCCAGTTCTTGCAGAAGTTCCTGATTGTCACTGCATGAGCTGAGAAGTGTTAACAGGAATGCCGGAACGAGAAATAGCGTTTTCAAACAGCCTGAAAGTGTAGGTTTTTTATATATCATCAGAGTGATTCCTCCGGCATTTTCTTTTGAAGAGGGTGAATGGGCAGAAAAAATGGAAGGAGGAACCCTCCTTCCATTTTTTCATGCACTGTAACATCAGTTATATTTTATAACTGATCCGGTAATGCGGGCGGTTGCAGGGGCAACAATAGCGCCTGTGAAACCATTTATCAGCAGATCAACAACGGTTGCTGAATATTCAACAGTGACATTTACTGCTGCATCCCCGGAATATTTGCTGATTTCTCTTTGAATGGCATCATAGATTTTTTCATCTGTTCCTCCTTTTTTGATTAAGCTGAAACCGCATACATGCTACGGTTTCCAATGTTATCCTGGATATCTGTAGTGAAGTAGTACATTCGATACAAGGATTTTATCCATTCTTATAGGTTTTTCACAATCAGAAAGCAAAAATAGGTAATAAACGAAGAAACAGGAAGACAGTTTTATCCAGCCACACGAAACTCAATTATCGGGTGAATAATTCAGAAAAACGCTATGCATCGGTGCAGTTTTTTTATAATATGTGTGTTCATCGGATTCACTGCGGAAATTACACCCGGTATATCCCTTGACTTATATGACAGTATTTGCTAAATATTGTCACTATTGGATTTTTCAAACCACCGGTCTTGAAAACTCCTTGCAATGGATCTGAAATCATAAACAGTTGCTTTATATAAAATTATGATTTCTAAAATCCTGGTAATTTCAAAGCCACGGTTTGAAATTACGCAGAGTAAAATATTTAATTAAGGAACCATAATTATGTACGCAATGGTAGAAATCAAGGGCAAACAGTACAAAGCGGAAGAAGGCGCCCTGTTGAAAGTTGATAGACTCGCAGAAGAGGCCGGCAAAAAGGTGGAGTTCGATTCCGTACTTCTTGTTGGTTCTGATGACGATGTAAAAATCGGAGCCCCCTATGTGAAGGGTGCAAAAGTGGCCGCAGAAGTTGTTGAGCATGGAAAAGCCAAAAAAGTTGTGGTGTTTAAATACCGCAGAAGAAAAGACTCCATGACCAAGAACGGTCACCGTCAACAGTATTCGCTTCTGAAGGTTACCGGGCTTAAGGCCTGAGGAACCGGAGATATCCGGAAGGGTGAACGGTGAGCGTCGATGATCCGCTGCATTATTGAAGCAGACCACGGCATACTCCGTTCCCTTCGCTCCAGCGGTCACGGCGATATAGATAATCGTGATGCGAAGGTGAGTGTTGCCTGCGCTGCGGTAAGCACACTGCTGCGCACTGCAGGAGTGCTCCTGGAGACCAGTGAACAGGTAATAATCGAGCTGAAGACATTTCAGCCCGGTGAAATTGATGTGCGAATCAAGCATGTGGATGAGAAAGCCGAGCAATGGCTTCGGGGTCTCACGGATATGCTTATTCGCGGGCTTGAAGATGTACAGCGGGATTTTCCCGCCCAGGTGCAGCTTTCCCAGAGCCCCGATTAATTGAGAGAATAAGGGAGAAGACTATGGCACATAAAAAGGGTGGCGGTAGTACAAAAAACGGTCGCGATTCGGAAAGTAAACGCCTCGGAGTAAAGCGCTTCGGAGGTCAGCTGGTAAAAGCCGGTGAAATTCTTGTTCGTCAGAGAGGAACCAGAATTCATCCCGGTGAGAACGTAGGACGTGGAAAAGACGATACCCTCTTCGCAACGGCTCATGGAACCGTCGAGTTTCAGGACCGCCGTGGTAAAAAAGTGGTGAACATCAGCGAAGTTCAGTAAGCCTTCCGCACCAACGTCAACATCCGGTACTCAGATTGATTGGGTGCGCCCAATCACCTATCTGAACTGTATAAGCCCGTGCGCCACAGAGCAGCTGCGGGCTTTTTTTATATAATTTTCTTGTGAGATAACCATGAATTCGTTTGTAGATGAAATAAAAATCGGGGTTGCCAGCGGCAATGGCGGCCCTGGATCGGTCTCCTTCCGCCGGGAGAAGTATGTTCCCAAAGGCGGACCCGACGGAGGGGACGGCGGCCGGGGAGGGGATGTGATTTTCAGGGTTAAAGACAACCTGAAAACACTGACTCATCTGCGGCCAAATAAAACCTACCGGGCCCAGAACGGTCTGCACGGTGAAGGGCGGAAGAAACACGGGAAGGACGGTGAGGATCTGGTGGTTCTTGTTCCCCCGGGTACCCAGGTAAAGGATACCGAGACGGGTGAAATTCTGCTGGATCTGGTGGAGAATAACTCAGAGCATCGTTTTCTCGTGGGCGGAATCGGTGGGCAGGGAAACAGCAATTTTGCCACAAGCCGTAACCAGACTCCCCGCTTCGCTCAGCCGGGAATGCCCGGTGAAACCCGGAAGATCAAACTGGAATTATCTCTTATTGCAGATATCGGGTTTGTGGGCTACCCCAATGCGGGAAAAAGCAGTCTGCTGGGAGTTCTTACCTCCGCTCACCCCAAAGTGGGAGCATATCCTTTTACCACTAAAATACCCAATCTGGGGGTGCTTCGGGCTTTTAACAGAGATATTATTCTTGCGGATATTCCCGGTATTATTCAGGGAGCCAGTGAGGGTGCAGGCTTGGGGTACCGGTTTCTCAAACATATCAGCCGGACTGCCGCCCTGCTGTTTTTAGTAGATCTGAGTGACTACCAGGATCCGGTGGAAGTTTTTGAAAATCTGAAGCAGGAGTTGCACGCATACGAACCTGAGTTGCTCAAGCGTCCCCATTACATTCTGGCTACAAAAATGGATATCCCTGAAGCACAGGAACGTCTGGATGAGTTCCGTTCCAGGGTATCCGAGGAAGTGCTGCCGGTATCATCCGCCACCCGGGATGGAATTGATGAGCTCATAAAGAAGTTGTTCAGTCTCACGGTGGAAAAAAAGAAGGTAGAGCAGGCTGTGGATGTTCCGGATTATTATTCTTACGATCCTGAAGATGATTCAGACGCTGACAGCAACACTGAATCCCGGAATTCGGTTTCAGGCGGGAAGGATTAATTATAATGCGGGCAGCGGTTCTTGGAGGAAGCTTTGATCCTCCCCATCTCGGGCATGAGCATATTGCCGAATACGCTGCAAAGCGGTTGAAACTGAACCGTTTGTATCTGGTTCCCGCGTATCGCTCGCCGTTTAAGTCCGGTCATGGGGCAGAGGGACGCTGCCGCATGGAGATGCTCAAGATCAGTGCCAATTCCATTATGAGTCGTAATCCGGGTCTTGAGTTGCGGATACTCGATATTGAGCTCGAGCGGGGTGGCAGCAGCTACACGTATCAGACCCTGGAACAGATATCCAATGAACTATCCGTTGAAAATCATGACTACACAAACTCTGAACTCTACCTTATTATTGGGGAAGACAATCTGAAAACGTTCACCCTTTGGAAACAGTGGCGCCGTATACTTGAACTTGCAGAGTTGGCGGTACTTCCCCGGAATACCGGCAAGGGAGACATGCAGCTGCCGGTGGAGTTGGAACATATGAGGGCGTATATTCACTTGGTGAATGCCCCGTTTTTTCCCGCTGCATCCAGTTCTATACGGGAGAGGCTTGCCAGGGGTGATAATGCGGAATCGGCGCTGAATAAAGAGGTCTATGAATATATCAGAGAAAATTCTCTCTATACGTTATAGAAGAGTGCGCACGCGGCTTCTCACATTCATACGGGAGCAAAACAGCGTGGAGCGTTATGAACATATTCTTCGGGTAACTGCTACATGCAGGAAGCTGGCTCCAAAGTTTGACGTAAATCCTGCCCGGGCGGAAATTCTGGGGCTTGCCCACGACATGGTACGTGAATGGCCGGATGAGAAGTTTCTGCAACTGGTTCAGGAGCACGGGTATGTTCCCAATGCAATGGAGCGGGAAAAGCCCCTGCTTCTCCATGGCAGGTGTGCTGCAATTCTTATGAAACGGGATTTCGCTGTGCGCAATAGTTCCATGCTTCGGGCTCTTGAGGATCATACCCTGGGGCGCTGGGGGATGGATCTCACCGGTATTCTCCTGTTCGTCAGTGATTATCTGGAACCTGGGAGGAAGTACACAACCCGGGAGTTTAGGGATCAGGTAATGCGGCTCAGCCCCTGGGAAATGGTGTTGGCTGTGAATGAGCATGCAAAAGCTCGGGGGAAAAAAAAGAGCCCCCGCACCCATCAGCTGCATGTGTATGCAAGGAAGATGGCGGGACTCGAATTGCCCGGGAATCAACCAGCCGCCCTGCAGGCGGAAGGTTGAGGGTTCCACACTCTTTGGGGCATTATCAGATTATTATAAGTGGAGAAGAAGGTGCCGAAAAATCAGTCGAAAATTGATCCAGCAGTATTTGTTCTTCTGGGGATTGTGGCCGTCATCGGATTTATTACCGCCGTGGTGCTCCTCGGTGTGGAAAGCGATGATATCAGCAGCAGGATTGAGGAAAACCCCCAGTTACCCATGCTGATTCTGCTGTCCAACGAAGACCAGCTCATAACCACCCAATTACTGCTCATCGACAGCAATACCGGTAACCTGGCCGTATACGATATTCCACGGAAACTTGGGGCAATTATTCCCGCCTTGGGCAGGGTTGACCGCATTGATAATCTCTATGCTGAAATGGGAGCCAGGGAGGTGCGCAACACCCTGGAAGAGATTTTTGATCTGGACGTAGATTTCTATTTTGATATGGATCTGGATGATGTTGAGGTTCTGGTGGATACCATAGACGGGGTATCGGTGTTTATGCCCTCGCCAATTGAAGCTTTTATTGACGAACAGAGAATCCGGATTCCCGGCGGCAACGTGAAGTTGGACGGAGAGAAAATGCGTTCATACATCCGCTATGAAGGGGATGAGGAACGGGAATTGGAATGGATCAGCCGGAGGTGGACCTTCGTTCGGGAACTTCTGAGAAGTACCGCAGAATATCCGCTGCTCTACCGAAGTGATGAACTCATGACCCGGTATTACCGGCATATGCAGGCCAATTTTGACCGAAGTTCGGCCCGCAGTTTTCTGGAGCTGCTGAAGGAATTGAATCTTGATTCAATGATCACCCAACGTGTTCTGGGAAATGTCCGTCAGGTTCAGACAGGGGAGAACGCCCAAACGATCCTTTTTCCCCACTTCGAAGGTCAGTTGGTCCGGGAGTCTGTGAAACAGGTGACCCGCAGTCTGGGAGCTCCCGAAGCCGCCTACACCGCCGCTTTATCTATCAAGCTGGAAATTCTCAATGGTACGGATATAAACGGTTTGGCGGCCCGTACCCAGGATCTCTACGAGAACTTTGGGTTTGAGGTGTTGCGCATCGGGAATGCCGATAGAAATGATTATGAGGAAACGGTTATTATCGACCGAAGCGGGAACCTTCAGGGGGCCCAGAGAGTGGGAGAGGTTATCCGCAGTTCTAACGTCCGGGAGGGAAATCCTCTAGGGGAGAACGAAAATGTGGATGTTACAATAGTGTTAGGAAATGATTTTGACGGCTGGTACGTGAACTCATCCCAGGACGAATAGCCCTGAATCAAAATGGTACAAAAGGTGAATGAAATGACTGAACATATGAGCGTAGAGGAAACAAATCGGGAGACGGTGAAGAACACTGCCCGATTCATGGATGAAATAAAACTGGAGCATGTTACGGCTCTGGATTTCCAGGGAAAATCAAGCATTACGGATTACTATATTATCGCTACAGTGAACTCCTACGGGCAGCTCAGGGGGGCGGTAAAACGGCTCCACGAATATTTTTATGAGCAGCAGATTGATTGCCGGGGCGGAAAAAAGCAGTCTGAAGAAGACAACTGGACGCTTCTTGACTGTGACTATTTTATTATTCACCTCATGACCAAAGAAGCCAGGGCGTTTTACGATCTGGAAAAACTGTGGTTTGAAGCTGAACGGCTGGAAACGGGAGTGTAATATGAATCTTTCCAACGGGGAATTGGGAGAGGAATTCGGCCGATTATTGAATTATACCCTGAAGGAAGACCTGGGGGAGCTTGGTGATATTACCAGCGATGCGATATTCTCCCCCTCCCGGGAAACCCGGGCTGTAATTATTTCCCGGCAGGCAGGGGTTCTTTCGGGGCTGGACTGTGCCATTGAGACCTTCCGCTCATGTGCAGGCCAGGGAGCCGTTCAGCTGCGCGCTGAAAGCCGTGACGGTGATATTTTGCAAGAGGACCAAAATGTACTTCAGATTTCCGGGCCTGCCCGCTCCCTTCTCCGTGCTGAACGGATAGCCCTCAACTTTCTCGGCTTTTTCTCGGGAATTGCAGGTACTGTTAGAGATCACTGTAATGCCCTGGAAGGATCTTCAACCCGAATTCTTGACACCCGCAAGACATTGCCGGGGTACCGCCGGCTCTCCAAGGCGGCGGTTGCCGATGGGGGTGGGTTTAATCATCGAATGGGTTTGTACGATATGGTGATGATTAAAGATAACCATGCCGATGCTGCCGGCGGGCTTGCTGAGGCGGTGAACCGGGTTCACGAGCTCTGGGGTGATCGATTCAAAATAGAAGTTGAGTGCCGAAACCTGGAGCAGGTTGCCCTTGCCCTGACCCTGGATGTAGATGTAATCATGCTGGATAATATGAGCAGCGAAGATTGCCGGGAAGCTGTTCGCATTCGGGAGCAGCAGGGGCGGTCAGAGGTTGCCTATGAAGCCTCCGGCGATTTTACTCCGGCAAAAATCAAGGAATATGCGGATCTTGGTTTGGACTTCATATCGGTGGGTGCGTTGACCCATTCGGTGAGAAACCACAATTTTTCCATGCGGATAATCCAATGATCAGCAGCGGCCGGTTTATAGCCCATGGATAGATACCGGTCCGGCATTAATTACAGGTGAAAAACGTGGAGCAAAAAATACAGGATGTGCTGATTATCGGAACCGGTATCGCCGGTTTGTCTGCTGCCGTAACTGCGGCGGAGGCGGGGCTCTCGGTGTCCGTTCTGTCAAAAGACGGCGATATTTCTCAAAACAATACCTGGTGGGCCCAGGGCGGAATCGTTGCCGAAGGGATTAACGATAATCCTGAACTTCTGGTTAAAGATATTATGGACGCCGGAAGCTGGATTAATAACGTACAGGCGGTGAATATCGTTGCCCAGGAAGGTCCCGGGCTGGTACATGAGCTTTTGATTAATAAGGCGGGAGTAGGGTTTGAACGGGGCGACGACGGCAGCTATGACCGCACCCGGGAAGGTGCACATTCGCTGAGGCGCATATTCCACGTAAAGGATCAAACCGGCCGTGCTATTCAGGAGCGGCTTATGGCATATGCCCGGGATATGGAAAATATCACCTTTCTTTCAGGCAGGGTTGCCGTCGACCTGATTACTAACACCCACCACTCGGCAGATCCCCAGCAGCGCTATAAAAAGCGGAGGGTCTTGGGAGCATACGTCCTGGATGAGCTTTCCGGGGAGATAACACCCATGTTTTCACCTTCGGTGGTTTTGGCTACCGGAGGAGTGGGTGCCCTCTACCTTCATACCTCGAATCCCGCTTCCGCCAGCGGTGATGGTATCGCCATGGCCTACCGGGCAGGCTGCGAAATTATCAATTCCGAATACATTCAATTTCATCCCACCACCCTCTACCACCGGGACGCCCAGCGATTTCTTATGACCGAAGCTCTCCGTGGGGAAGGTGCACGCCTGATGAACCGTCGGGGCGAATACTTCATGGAACGCTATCAGCCTGAGCTGAAAGACCTGGCTCCCCGGGATGAAGTCGCCAGAGCCATATACAACGAGATGGACAGCTCTACCGGATTTGTGTACCTGGATGCCAGAAATCTGAAAGTGGATGTGCAGCAGCGCTTTCCCGGCATCTTTAACCGCTGCAGCCAATTGGATATGGATATCCGGCATGATCTCATTCCCGTTGTGCCCGCCGCCCACTATTTCTGCGGGGGAATTAAAGTGAATTCCAACGGTAGAACCGAGATTAAAAACCTCTACGCGGTGGGGGAGAGCGCGGGAACCGGGGTTCACGGCGCCAACCGTCTTGCTTCAGTCAGCCTTCTGGAAGGGCTGGTATTCGGCGTTCGGGCGGCACGAAGCATTATCCGGAACGAGGCAGAGCTGAAACAAGATCTGATCAACAGCATTCCGGACTGGAAATATCCCTCCAGGGTGGTTGATTTCGATCCCCTGCTGATTAAACATGATCTGCAAAATATCCAGACAACCATGTGGAATTACGTGGGAATTCTCAGAACCGAAAAACGCCTTGATCGCGCCCTCTCGGATCTGAACTACTATACCCACCGGATTGAGCGCTTCTACAACGAAGCCCGGGCGGGCAAAGATATTATCCAGTTGAGGAACGCGGTGTTGAGCGCAACGGTTATCGCCAGAGCGGCCCGGGCGAACACCGAGTCCCGGGGCTGCCATTTTCGGGAGCCTCCCCGAAGCATGGACGCCGGTTGAATCATATCCAGAAAATGGAGACAATCCCATAAATCGTGCATATTTAGTTGGACATCAGTATTTCCACCGCATATACTTTGTGTAGGCACAATGTTTCCGCTGATCTATTGTTACCCCGTGCCAGGAGTTTATGGCTCTGAACGTACAGTCCGGTTCGGATCGGTTACATCAAACTGAAGGAGCATAAAATGCAGATCACTGATATCCGAGTACGGCGGGTGAGCTCTGAAGGGAAATTAAAGGCGTACGTTACCGTTACCTTCGATGATTGCTTTGTGGTGCATAATGTGAAGGTTATTGAAGGGAAAAGCGGGGTTTTTATCGCCATGCCCAGCCGGAAAACCAAAACCGGGGAATACAAGGATGTTGCCCATCCGATTAATTCTGACTTTCGCAATGAACTGCAGGAGAAGATATTGCAGGCATATGAAGCTCAGAGGGATGAGGAACCGTTGCAGGGCGATTTCACCTAAACAGCGCTGCAGCATTCCCGTATTTACCTGCCCCATTTCGGAAACACCTCGACCATAAGTTTGCTGAAAATCGTTTGACATGAAATGCGGTTTTACGCTATGTTATCGTCTCAAATCTGTTGGGATGTAGCCAAGTGGTTAAGGCACCGGGTTTTGATCCCGGCATGCGGAGGTTCGAATCCTCCCATCCCAGGTACTGTTCACTGGAAAGATTTCATCTGGAGGAAAATATAATGGCTGAAAAAGTATTAACAGTTGAAGAACGGACTGAAAAGGGCAGCTCGGCGAGCCGCCGGGCCCGGCATGAGGGAATCATCCCCGCAGTGGTGTACGGACACGAAGCACCCAAACACATTCTTGTGAATGCCCGGGAGTTCCGTGCCGTGTTTAAGCATATTTCAGAAAGTGAAATTGTAACACTCAAACTGGGTAAGGAAAAAATACAGGTGCTGGTAAAGGATTATCAGGCTGATGTAATTAAGGGTGACCTGATCCATTTGGATTTTTATGAGATTGAAGCGGGTAAGACGCTGAAAACTAATGTTGCCCTTCACATCGTGGGAACACCCGCAGAGGTCCGTCAGGGAGGTATTCTTGAGGCTCCACTTCATGAATTGGAAATTGAATGTCTTCCTAAGGATTTGCCCGAGAGTATTGAGATTGATGTAAGCGAACTGGACACTGCAAGCGCCATGCATGTGGGTGATATTCAAGCACCTGCCGGTGTGAAAATTCTCACCAATGAGGATCATCTGATTGCCGCGGTAACCTTCGCCAAGGAAGAAGTTGAAGAAACCGACGAAGAAGCTGAAGATGAAGCAGTCGCAGAAACAGATACTGAAACTACAGAGTAATATTATATCCGGGGACGGCTCCCCGGATCCTGTGTTACCCATGGGCGGTGTTCGGGTTCATCAGCTGCTGCCAACTGCAGATATGATGAACCGCGGCTCCGCCCCTCTTTCTTCTGCCCGTGCTACCTACGGTTCATTTCTCCTCCCCATTCGGCAACTATTCCGGAAAAAATCTGCGCATAAGGTGAAGCGTTCTCTTTGCATTCTTGGCCTGGGAAATCCTGGAAAAGAGTATTTGAACACCCGTCATAACATCGGATTTTGGTTGGCGGATGAGCTGGCCCGTCATGCATCGGTGCGTTTTCGCAAACGGCCGTTTTCTCCATACCTTCATGCACGAATTCCAGCCCGACGCATTTTTCCCCAGGAACCAGCCGAGGATCTGCGCTACGATGAGCTTATATTGGTGAAACCCCTTACCTATATGAACCGGAGCGGCAAAGTCATTCCCTATCTATTTCGGCAATTCGGGAAACCCATGCAGTTTTTGGTCGCGGTTGATAATATGGATTTGAAACCCGGAACCATGCGGATGAAAAAGCGTGGAGGAACGGCAGGACATAACGGGCTGAAATCGGTGGTTCATTATCTCGATAAGGGATTTTGGCCCCTGTATATGGGAATCGGCCGCCCTGACAAAGAAGGTGCGGTTATTGAACATGTGCTGGGTACGGCGGAAGAAACAGAGATGGAACATTACCGGCATATTACCCGGGATTTGCCGGAAATTCTCTTCGCTCTTTTCACTTCCCCCGTGGAACAAATCATCGAACGGATTAACACCTACAGTTACAGTGAAATATCAGCAGGTGTCTGACCTCCTCACTACTCAGCGCTCCCGGGATTTTTACAGCCGCTTCTGCAAAGCCATGGCCGGTACAATCGCAGAAGGGACCGGGGATTTGATTACAGCAGTCTCCGGGGGCAGGGATTCGTCTCTTCTTATACACCTTCTGGCAATTCTCAGGACTGATACGGTATTCCCGCAGAAATTCAGGCTCAGGGCCATACATATAGATCATGGTATCCGCAGCATGCAGGAATCTCTGAAGGACCTGGATATTATCTCCGCCTTTTGTGTACGCTTGAGCGTCCCGCTTACCGTTTATCGGGAACCCCACGGACGACTGAAGTCCGCTGCGGCCTCCGCCGGCGGATTGGAAGCCGCTGCAAGAATGCTCAGGTACAGGGTGCTTGAGGAATTGCCGGATTTTTTTCAGGATACAGCCGGGGAGGGGAGCAGCCAAGTTCTATTAACCGCCCATCATGGCGACGACACCCGGGAGACAATCCTGCTGAGTTTACTCGAGGGCAGTCTTGGTACCCGGCTGCTGGGTATCCCCGGAGAAAGCTCCGGTGTAATCAGGCCATTTTTAGCCATGGAACCCCCTCCGGGGAGAAGTGAGATAAACGCGGTTTCAGAGGATATGAAAATTCCCTTTGTGGAGGATGTGAGTAACTTAGAATCTGTTCAACGGAGAAATTTTCTCCGCAACCGAATTCTTCCCGCTCTGGATCGGCATTTCGGACATATGGACCGGCGCCTGGATGCCCTTGCTCACAGCTGGAAGGAGATTCATGAGTATCTTGAGCGTCAAGTACCGCCGAAGCTTTGGGAAAACTGTCCAATACCCGGAAGAGAGCATTTCCAGGCCCCAGTTCAAAGTTTTTGCCGCCTTGAACCCCTTATTCAAATCAGAAGTATTAAACAGATTCTTGGAACATTAACCCCTCCCCCCCGGGAGGGGCGGATCCCGGAAGAGTTCTTCCGGGGGCTCGGCAAGATGGCGTGCAGGGCATCCGGTAAGGGGAACAGCCAGCGCTACGAGGGCTATGGGCTGAGATTTCACCTGGAGTATGACCGCATATATCTCTATACTTCCCTTGCCCCGGGACGAAAAAAACGGTATTTTGTACCATTGAATACCGGGAGGGAGAGTCAAATTCAGCCTGCACGGGGATTGACTCTGATATTCACTCCAGTACGCCGGGTTGCTGAGGGTTCAGGACGCGGTGGAGAATCAGACGGACCGGAATTAGCCGATGGCCTGTTTCTCAGAAATTTGGAAGACGGCGAATCGCTAAAGAAATATCTTAAACTCCCGGAAAAGAATGAGTATCTTACTCTTGCAGATCTTATTCGGCGCAGGCGCATCCCCGCATGGATGGGGGAGGATGTTTTCCTTCTGGAAGACGGCAGGCGATGGTATGGAATGATGTATCCTGATAATCTTCGAGGAGAATGGAGTTTCCAGCCTTTTTATGGCGGAGGAGATTCCCGGCGGGGAATAGAAGGGGATCTTCGGAGCAATCCGGAGCTGATGTGGAAATACGATATTATAATAAGAATGGAGCAGTGCTGGTGAGCGAGAATAAGCAGAATCCAAATGGCGATAACAATAATAATGATCCCAAACAACCAATGAACTTCAATTTCAAAAACAACCGCTTTGCATTGATTATGCTCATTGCGGTCCTCATGAGTTTCATATTTTTCTTTCTTCCCGGGGTAAGCCCCCAGGCAAACGAGATCGACTATTCTCAATTCTTAAGCTACCTGGAATCCGGGGTGATCCAACAGGTAAATATAATCGGGAATACGGTAATTGAAGGAAGAATGCAGCGCAACGGTGAGCTGCAGACATTCACCACCAGAATTCCCTATGTGGATGAAGCTCTGATCGGCCGCCTGGAAGAAGAGGGTGTGGCTTTCGGCGGTGAAAAAAGCCCCACCAGCCCAATGATGGTATTGGTGCAGCTCTTCCCCTGGGTAATCGGTATCTTTTTTATCTGGTTTATGCTTCGCCAGCTTCAAGGCAACGGTAACAAAGCTTTCAGCTTCGGAAAGAGCAAAGCCAAGATGTACGCAGATGAAGGAAAGAAGGTGATCTTCTCTGATGTTGCGGGACAAAAAGAGGCGAAATATGAACTGCAGGAAGTTGTTGAGTTCCTGAAAAACCCCAAAAAGTTCGAGGATATGGGCGCGAAAATTCCCAAGGGCGTTCTCCTGGTGGGAATGCCGGGTACTGGTAAAACCCTCCTGGCCAAGGCAACCGCCGGCGAAGCGGGGGTCAAATTCTTCCACATGTCGGGCTCCGATTTTGTTGAAATGTTCGTAGGGGTTGGGGCCAGCAGGGTACGGGATCTTTTCGAACAAGGGCGGAAAAATTCTCCCTGTATTATTTTCATTGATGAATTAGACGCGGTTGGCCGTACCCGGGGTGCCGGATACGGCGGTGGACACGATGAACGGGAGCAGACTCTCAACCAGATGCTGGTAGAAATGGACGGCTTCGATACATCCGAGGGTGTCATCATTCTTGCCGCCACCAACCGAGCAGATGTACTGGATCCAGCGCTTCTGCGTCCGGGGCGATTTGACCGGCGTGTGGTTGTGGATATGCCCGATATGAACGAACGCCTTGCCATTCTCAAGATCCATGCTTCAAAGATTCCCCTGGATCCCGATGTAAAACTGGAAGTGATTGCCCGTGCAACCCCCGGGGCATCGGGAGCCGATATTGCCAACTTGGTAAATGAGGCGGCCCTTCAGGCAGCCCGGCACAATCATAAATATGTACAAAGGATCGACTTTGAAGAAGCCCGGGATAAGGTGTTTATGGGTGTAGCCCGGAAATCCAAAACATTCTCTCTGGAGGAGAATCGCTGGAAGGCGTATCATGAGGCGGGACACGCGTTGCTGCATTATTATCTGGAAAATGCTGATCCCCTTCACAAGGTAGATATTATCCCCCGGGGCTCTGCGGGAGGAATTACCTGGAGTCTGCCTGAAAAAGAAACCTACATTCAGAAGAGAGGCTGGCTGGAGGACAGAATATCCATCAGCTATGGCGGCATGATTGCCGAAAAGTTAGAGTATAATGAAACAAGTACCGGGGTTTCCAATGACCTGAAGCAGGCAACCGATATTGCCCGACACATGGTGTGTAATTGGGGTATGAGCAGTCTGGGTCCCATTGCGCTGGGACAGGACGAGCAGCCGATATTTTTGGGAAAGGAAATCGCCCGGCATAACGATTATTCCGACAATCTGGCTGAAAAAATCGATCAGGAGATGCGCAAAATCCTGAATGCAGCCTATTCCCGGGCGGAAAAAATTATTTCCGACCATAAGGATAAGCTGGACAGTCTGGCGGAAGAGCTGGTACGGAAGGAAACCCTCAGTGACAATGAAGTGCGAAAACTGCTGGGCTTTCCTCCTGCTGAAACAGGTGATGACCATGATTCTATCTCATCCGAAACCCGGGAAGCAGAGCAGAAAAAACGGGACAACGCGCAGCAAAATATGGAAGAACATCATGCAATCGGGGACTCCGAACAGGCTGAGAACGCTGCGGGTAGCAATCCCGGTGAAGCTTCCGATGACAGCAGTGACTCATCAGCTGCAAAGGATTCACCGGAAACGGAATGAACGACTTTCGGGCGGCGTATCTGAACAGCATATGACTTCCCGGACAAAAGTTGCTTTGCAATACTCATGTTTCAAACAGCTGCGATATATTATTGTCGCAGCTGTTTTCGTGTTTGTATTGAGTGGTTCACTCCTGTTTTCCCAAAGCGAACAAAGCCGTGTGGATCAGATGAACCGAAGAATTTCCCGGGCGATGGTCGAGGAGCTGCTTAACAGCTCATCCTCAGCCCCTCAGCTGGATCCGGAACAGAGGAGCAGCCTTGCACTCCGTGCTCTTGAATATGATCCGCGCAACAGCGATGCTCTCCTGCTGCTTGGGGAAATTCAGCTTGGCCGCGGTGAGTACCTTCGCGCCCTCAATACTGTTAATATGGCGATAGAAGCAGGGCAGTGGCGCTACATCTCCCGCATTGATGCCCTCATTCACCAATCCGACATTTTGCTTCGCATGAAACGCTATGGCGATATTTCCGCAGGCTATTCTGACAGATGGCAGGAATTTATTAATTCACCGGAAATACTTATCCGTATCGCCCGGGCCTTGTTTCTTCACGGCGATTACGAGCAGGCGAACGCCATTTGCCTGCGGGCAGCTGAGCGATATCCTGAGGATATCCGCTTCTCTCTCCTCCCCAAGGAGTTCACCGCGCCTCCCTTTGCCGGGGACGCACAGTTTCTCATTTCCGCCCTCAGGTCCGCTTCCCCACGTACAGCAGGCGTGTCTCCCTCGGGCTCTCTTTCAGAACATCTCAGAACTGCGGTGCTTGCCCAGCTTCTTCAAATGGAGGAAGGCTCATCACGGGATCAGCTCCAGCTCGCCTTTACCCGGGCTGGATTTAGCGATCCTTTGCTCAGTCTTCTTGAGATTCAGAAGTCCGGGTACGCCGGACGGGATGATCTGATCCTTAATGAGCTGGAAGGAGATGCCTTCAGAGATTATTTTCTACTCCAAAGCATTCTAGATATGAACTTCAGCAATTCCGGAAGAAACAGGGAGGTTTTTGCCGAACTGCTCACAGGCATTTCCACTCTGGGAGTAGATACAACCCGCAATGGAGTTGATGAGCTGAGCCTTCATTACCGTGAAGGAGCGCTTGAACTCCTGCAGCTTGATTGGAATCAGGACGGCGTATATGAAATGGAGGTCAGATTTCACCGGGATATCAGCGGCATAGCCGTACCCCGAAGTGTTACCCTGAATGAAGGCTCCCGGAGTCTTCAGCTTCTATATGATCAGTATCCGGGCATTTTCCGGGCTCGCCTCAGTTTGTATTCTGCTTCCGTGCCACAGGAAACACCCGGCTCGCCCATACCTCCGGCAGGGCACAGCAAAGTGTCCGTGCCCGGTGTACCGGGAGCCACTGCTGAATCCATGGAACAACGGGATTACTATACTTCCCGAATGGACGTGGAGCTTCCCATTGTAGAATACCTGAATGTAGAAGATAATCCACGGCGCGTTGCCGGTATGGGAAACAGAATACCGGCCTTCCTCCGGGGCGAACTGGACTGGAGATCCCTTCCCCTGGCTCTTCAAGCCGTTACTGACAACAATCCCGCCCGGGATTTTATCCTCCTGAGTAGTCTTCCTGATATGGACAGAATTATTGACCTCCTTTCGCCGCATATATATCTTGTGGAAAGCAGATATGCTGAGTCAGGTCAGGCAGATATGACCGAAATCCGGCAGACCCGTTTTGAGGCAGGTGAAATAATCGCTTCACGGTATAATTTTGATGCGGATGCGGATTTTGAGCTGGTTCATATTTTTGGAAAACAGGGGCTGAAAAGCAGTCTGCGCCTGGATGACCTGGGCAGCGTGTACCTGGCAGAATACAGGGAGGACGGCAGTCTGAGTTCCCAATCCCTCTTTTCCCCGGAAGAACGCTACAAAATTCCCGAGGATCTCTCTCTGTTCCTTGGAATGACAGGATGGAATGTTCCCATGAACCCCCTGGAAGACCGGGAATAGCTCTGCCGTATGGGGCAGAAAATGAAAGAATCGAACAGGTGAAGGCCTGTATGTGTCACGAAATAAGGATGAGTATGCAGCAGAATCGTACAAAGTGGTGGTTAATTATTTTAGCGGGATCCTTACTGTTTCTCTCTTCATGTGTTTCTCCCGGCATAGTTATCAGCGATCCTCCGGCTCCTGAACATATTGAATATATCAGTCAACGTCTGGAAGATCTGCTTGCTTCGGATGAACCTGAACAGATAATTCAGGCGGGAGTGCTGGTCTCCCGGGAAATTAACCGCAGTCGGATGAACAGGGAAGACGCAGGCGAATATCTGCTTCGGATAATCCGAGAGTTAGAACATTTCAGGCAGGAGCCTCAGGAGCAAACGGATCAGGGTAATTCAGCCGATACTAATCCCCTTGAAACTTTGGAATATCGGAGGCTTCAGCTTGAGAACCTCCAGTCACTGGTAAAATATTCCCGCATTATCGTACCGGGCAACGTATCCAACGCAAGTTCTGCTGCAGGGGAACCAGATTCAGCCGATTTATCTGAATGGAGTGGGGAAGGTTTTGAATCCCGGGGAGGGTTTCTGTTCAGAAAAGCCGAAGCGTATCGGCGTGCAGGATCCTACAGCCAGGCACTGCATACCCTCTACGCCGCCTATAACGAACTTGGCGGTTCCTGGTTCCGGGACGCCCGAATATCCCGGGAAGCTCTGGAGTGGTACGCTGAACAGGCCCGCCTGTTCAATAACCGGGAGCTGCTTTCCATGCTTGTTCGAAGCATTGAGGCACAGTTCGCTCTGGATGAAGAGGCGGAAGAGCGAATGGATCAGTACCGAGCATTCATTTCATCTCCCTGGAAGGCTTCCACCGGGGTGGCGGCCAGCGTCACCGTCTGGGTGGATAAGGGAATCAGAGTGCGGAACCGGGTCGGGATTCCCGAGCGAAGTATCGGCACCGGATTTTATGTGGATCCCCGGGGATATATTCTCACCAACTATCATGTTATACAGAGTGAAGTTGATCCTGAATATGAAGGTAAGAGCGAATTATTTGTCCGTCCCGGAAATAACCCCCAATTGCGCATTCCCGCAAAGGTGGTGGGCTACGATGCGGTGTTCGACATTGCCCTCTTAAAGGCGGAAACCGATGCTCCTGAAGTTTTGAGCTTCCAGAGCTCTTCGGTTCTCAGTCCTGGAAGTCCCCTATATGCGGTGGGATCTCCCGGCGGGCTTGAAAACACGGTCACCAGCGGCATTGTTTCCGCCTCCGGCCGGAGATTTCTTCAGTTGGGAGATTCCCTTCAGATAGATGCCCCCATAAATCCTGGCAATAGCGGTGGTCCGCTTTTTGATCGGGAGGGTCGGTTAATTGGGGTGGTATTCGCCGGCATTGAACAATTCGAAGGAGTGAATTTTGCCATACCTTCAGACTGGATTCATCTTTTTTTCTCCAGATTGTTTACCCAGGCACCGGTGGAACACCCCTGGCTTGGAATATCGGTTCAGAAAAGTCCCCGGGGACTGGAGGTGCTCTATGTAGCGCCTGGCTCTCCGGCTATGGAAGCGGGATTCAGAGTGGGTGAAATTATCAACTCCATAGACGGACAGCCTCTGTCCCGGATTCCCCAGGCGCAGGAATTCATTCTTCAACAAATGCCGGGCAGACTTCATGTGGTACAGGTTCTCAGCGAAAACGGGAACCGCTTAACTCGCCTTGTTCAAAGCCGGGTACGCCCGGAAGTTCCTCTGGAAGATGTTCTGGATGATCAACTGGTAGACAGCTGGCTGCCCCCGTTGTTCGGAATCAGGGTTGAGTCGGTTGACAGCACGGTCCTGCGAAGCGAGTATTTGATAACCCGGGTCTACCCCGGAAGTATTGCCGATGAATCGGGCATCAGCGAGAACGATCCCTTTGAGCTTCTTGACTGGTATATTGACCAGGACGAGAATGTTGCCGTACTGCAGATTTTTATTCAGAAGCGCAGAGGCGGGTATCTGAGGGAAGGTATCCAGCTGGCCAATTATATAGAAATCAACAGCTTTCTCTGAGTTGAGAAGCTTTTCCTGCTGGACTATACTGAAGATCATCGGTGGATCACTATGAATAGCACTCAGAAAGACCCTCTCATTATTATTGTTGAATCAAACGATCACCCGGATGCCGGTATCCGCCAGGCTCTTCAGGAGGCTGGTTATGCTAAACAGCTGGTTATAACCGATGCTGCCAGCCTGGAAGCCCTCTTTGAGAAGACCAGCTGGGACTGTCCCCACTGCATATTTATTAATATACATGCCGACATGCTCTATAATCCTTTTCACCCCCTTCGGGATTTGAGGATTCAGTTTCTCTTACCTGCGGTTGTATTTGGGGGCGATCGGGGAGATGACTGGAGGCACAGCGCTTATTTCGGAGGAAATCTGTTCACCCGCCTCCATCCTCCCTATGACACCGCAGAACTGAAACAGACAATCTCCTTATTGCTGCAGGGCTCTCTCCAGGATTATTCCAACCCTCTTAGTCCAAACTGGTTGTACGCAGCCATTAATTCGGTAAAAGACGGCGTTCTCATTATGGACCGGGACCATAAGATTATTATGGGGAATATTGCAGCAGAGCGTCTGTTGAAATACAACATGAAAGAACTTCACGGAGAGCAGCTTGACTCTGTTCTCCAGATGGAACATATTCAGGATTCTATCCAACGCTACAGAGACAGTTTCCTTATAGAATGGGGTGAACTGATTCAAAAAGACGGGGCTCGTATACCGGTGGAACTGCATCAGAAGAAACTATTTGATCATAATTCCCAGGTTCCCGGGTATTTGGTAATCATTCACAATGAGTTTTCCAAGGCCCAGTATGCCGAAAGCCTCAGGGAGGCTCATCAGCAGCAGGCCTTCCACTCCAAAGCCCGCAGCGAGTTTATTTCCAACATGAGTCATGAGCTGAGAACTCCATTGAATAGCATTTTGGGGATGGCCGATCTGGCTCTTGAGCTGGCAAAGGATGGGGAGCAGCAGGAGTTTCTCTCCATTCTACACCGCTCCACCCGCAATCTGTCCCTGCTCATTAACACCATCCTTGATTACTCTCAGCTTGAAGCCCGGAGCCTCAGCTTGGACTATGAACGGTTTCATCTCTCCAGGCTTATAGAAAACACCCTCCGCGTACAGATCGATCAGGCTCAGGGGAAAAATCTCCGGGTGTATCTGGATATTCAGCCGGGACTCCGCTCAATATATCGTGGAGACAAGGCCCGAATCGCCCAGATTCTCTCCAACCTGTTCTCAAATGCGGTAAAGTTCACCTCCCGGGGATATATCCTTTTCAAGGTATATGAGAGGGAAGCGCCTGAAGCCACAACCCTGAACGACATTCGTCAGCCCGTTGAGCTGATTTTTGAGGTCCATGACAGTGGAATTGGCATCGATTCTGATTCCCAGCAAAAAATATTCGAACCATTTTATCAGGTAAGCAGCAACTCCACCCGCAGCTACGGAGGTGCAGGTCTGGGGCTCGCCCTCTCCATGCAGCTCGCTCAGAGGATGGGAGGGACAATTCAGATCCGCAGCAATCCCGGGCATGGATCGGTGTTCACCACCAGTGTACTGGTGAACCGGGAAGAATCGGGCCTGCTCTACCTCAGCCCCCGTTCATCCACCCAGAGTGGAGGACTCAACTATTTTTCCGGAATCGGGGAAATTGTTAGCTCCCGGTTAAATATTGTCAGTGAAGATCTGCGCTGGATTCAGACCATCGTCCAATGGTTGGAATTTGTGGGCCTGAAACATCGGGTGATCAACACCCTTGAAGAATATCGTGCCATTCCTGCCACATCACGCCTGAATGAACATTTTCTCTACGACGGCTCTCTTTCCTGGGTCTCTCGGCTTAACCGGGAATTGGAAGGGAGGGGTGAACGCCCGGAAGGTCTTCAACTGGTGAGCAGGTTCCGCAACAGTTACGGTGCTCTCGAATGGAAGAATACTCCCCTGCCGCTGGACTGGATATTTGAGCCGGTTCAAATATCCGAGCTTCTTTCGGTGCTGCTCAACCACGGGCAGGCCGCCGGAGCGCTCAATGCTCCCGGGGAACTTGCAGCCCAGGCCCCTGCAGCCTATATAATTGTGTCCCAGACCCGAAGCCGCCGCAATTATCCGGCGTATGTGGATGCCTTGAAATCCCAGATTGAGCATAACGGCTCAAGGGTGCAGATGACCTGTTCAATAGAAGATCTTTCGGATCCGGAGTTGTTTCCCGCAGATCTTATCGTGGCTTTCGACAGCAGCTTTCATGACGCGGGAATTGTGGACAGTGGAGAAAGCGGCCGTGAATTTGTCCATTATAACCGCTCGTATCAGGAACGAAACGGTCTGGATATTCCTGTTATTGTAATCTGTAATGCAACTGCCGATGAGGACATGATGCTTCGTAAAGAAGGGGAGTACCGGCAATTGGGGTTTCATCCCATAAAAGTGCGTGAGCTGAGTCCGGCAACGCTTCTGGACGGCATTAATGCGTATTGGTTCGGGGTTCAAAAATATCAGAACCCGGACAGCGAATCCAGCCAATCTGATCTTCTGGAAATAATACAGGCGATCAGGAATTTGAACCGGGAACAGCACTTCGAAGAACTGGAATCCTTAAGCCGCAACTATCAGTATCATCTGAATAAAAGCGGTGAAAAACTTCTTGCAAACGATGTGTTCCGAATCGGCCTTGCAGCCCGCAGAAAGGACAGTGAGGCTGTCTATAATATTCTCAATTCCATGCGGCTGGAAATAGAGTCCTCCGGTTCAACCGTGAACGAGGTATAAGAAGTACGGCGGATATCGGGATCAGCGTCCCGGGATTCTGCCATGTAAAGTCCTGTTCGAATATACTATACTTGAACTGGAATCTGTCTGCAGTAAGCTGCGGGCATTGCTGCATCAGGGAGATACACATGCGATTTTTAATTGTTGAAGATGATTTTGGAAGCAGGCGCCTGCTTCAGGCGATCCTGAAAGAGTTCGGTGAAATTGAAACTGTTGTGGACGGAGAGGAAGCCATCGATGCGTTTAAGCTTGCATGGAGCGAGGAGCGTCCCTACGATCTCATACTCCTGGATATTATGATGCCCAAGCTGGACGGTCAGCAGGCTCTCCAGCTCATACGAAGTACCGAAAAAGAGATGGGGGTCAGCCCCAAGGATGAAGTAAAGGTGATTATGACCACCGCCCTTGAAGACCCGGCCAATGTGATCCGTGCGTTCAATCGCGGCGGCGCAACAGGATATATCGTCAAACCTATTCAGAAAGAAGTGCTGCTGGATGAAATTCGCAAGGCCGGCATTGAATTGCCCGGCTGACATTTGATATAGTGCCATTCTAATGAACAAACATGACCTCTCACGCATCCGCAATTTTTGTATCATTGCGCATATTGACCACGGTAAGTCCACTCTGGCTGACCGTTTTATTGAGTTATCCAAAATAATCTCAGAGCGGGACTACAAGGACCAAATCCTTGATTCCATGGATATCGAACGGGAACGGGGCATTACCATTAAAAGCCAGGCGGTGACCATTCCCTATGCAGCGGAGGACGGCGTTGAATATCAGCTGAATTTTGTTGACACTCCAGGGCATGTGGATTTCAGCTATGAGGTCTCACGGGCTATATCTTCCTGTGAAGGTGCCCTTCTTTTGGTGGATGCCACCCAGGGGGTGGAGGCCCAGACGCTATCCAACCTTTATCTGGCTCTTGAACACGATCTTGAAATTATTCCGGTAATTAACAAAATTGATATGCCTGCGGCTGATATTGAAGCGGTGAAGCATCAGATCGAGCATGATCTGGGGCTTCCTGCGGATGAAGCGGCCCTTATCTCGGCGAAAATGGGCACCGGCATCATTGAGCTTTTTGAAAAGCTCGTAAAAGAAATTCCCCCTCCGGCAGCGGCGGAAAACGCTCCGGGCAAGGCTCTGGTATTCGACTCCCACTACGATCCCTACCGGGGAGTTGTGGTGCATTTCCGCATATTTGAGGGAAGCTTCAAAGAGGGGCAAGAAATTTACTTTATGGGAAGCGAGTCCCGTTACACTATAGATGAGCTGGGACGCTTTCGCATCGGTCTGGAACGAAGCGGTGAACTCCATGCCGGAGAGGTGGGGTATTTTCTGGCCGGCATTAAGACCATATCAGATATCCGTGTAGGCGATACGGTTACCGATTATAAGCATCCTTGTAAAAAAGCTCTTCCCGGCTTTATGGATGTGAAACCCATGGTGTACTCATCTATTTATCCGGTGGACAGCAACGATTATCAGGAATTGGCTGCCGCAATGGAAAAGCTGAAACTTAATGATGCATCACTGGTGTATGAAAAGGACAGCTCTCTGGCTCTGGGTTTCGGGTATAAATGTGGTTTCCTCGGACTTCTTCATCTGGAGGTGGTTCAGGAACGGCTGGAACGGGAATTCGGTCTCTCTATTGTGTTTACCGCACCTTCTGTAATGTATGAAGTGCATCTGTTGAACGGAGAGAAACTGGAGGTGGAAACTCCTGCGGATATGCCCGATTCAACCAAGATTGACTACTCCATGGAACCGTATATTAAGGCCAGCATTATTACGCCCACCGAATACATCGGAAATCTTATAAGTCTCTGTGAAGAAAAACGGGGAATCCAGAAGGATATGATCTATCTGGACGAAAAAAGGGTGGAAATTATCTACGAAATGCCTCTTGCGGAAGTTCTGTTTGAGTTTTATGACAGATTGAAAAGCGTCAGCAGAGGATATGCAAGCTTCGACTACGATCTTATTGACTACCGGCAGACCGACCTTGCAAAGCTGGATATTCTTATCAACGGAAACGCCGTGGACACCCTCAGCCAACTGGTGTTCAGGGAAAACGCCGCATACCGCGCCAGGAAGGTGTGTAAAAAGCTCACTAAGGAAATTGCCCGCCACCAATTTCAGATTCCGATTCAGGGAGCCATCGGCAACAATATTATCGCCAGGGAAAACATTCGAGCCCTGCGCAAAGATGTTACCGCTAAATGTTACGGGGGAGATATCAGCCGGAAACGCAAGCTCCTCGAGAAGCAGAAAGAAGGAAAGAAACGGATGAAGATGGTGGGAAATGTGGAGCTGCCCCAATCTGCCTTCCTCTCGGTGCTGAAAACCGACGACGACGAGTAATTACTCCGGCGGATCTATTGTCGTTTGCCGGCTGTAGGTACCGTGGCTGCCTGTTCTCCCTCTGCTCAGCTCCAGTCGTTTGAGCATACGGATCCAGTACGCCATGCTCTTTCCTAAAGCGCTGAGAAAACCGGTCTCGTAGGCCGGTTCCGGCTGACCGGGAAGGAATTTCCATACAAAATCCAAATTTTCAAGATCCACGAGAATTTCATTCCAGCTATCGAGAAATTGTTCATAGTCTTCCCCCTGTGCCGTGGTGCCGGAGAAGTTTTTCTCAGGGTGATCGGCGGACCTTCCCCGCTGCCCGGGAGGCCGATGCTTGAGAAGTCTATGGAGCTTTTGGGACAGTGCCGAAATTTCTTTACCCAGTTCTCCTGCTAGATGTGTGCCGGCTAAAGGCTCGCCGGCTGCTGTTTGATCCGCTGCTGTTTGGCCGGCTGATTGGCCGGATGGAACCCGAGCATCCTTAGAGATGCCCGGGGTTTTCCGAACAGTCCCTGCGCTGAACGGCTTGCCGGCCGGCACTGCGGCATGAAGTTCCTCAGGAAGTCCCGCTCTTCCCGGTAGCAGAGGGGCTACAAGAGGCCCAGCGTCGCTCCCCCTTCCGTAGAGCTGAATAATTTCAGATGTCCTCTGGGCGTAGCTTTCCAGTACTCCGGTGGTGAACAGCCGGGGATCCTGCTGAGACAAACGGGGATTCCGTTTGCACATGGGAATCTGCCGGGACCATGCGGCAGCGGGGGAAAATCTGTCTGCCGTTCTGAGTGCACGCAAATGGGCAGGGGTTCCCTTCGCATGGGTCTTTCCGGGAGGAAATGCGAACTCCAGACCGCTGATAAACACCCGCCGGTCTTTCAGGTAATGAAGAATTACATAGAGTGCTGTCACCCCTACGCTGCCCAGCGGGGGGATCCGGGGAATATCATTGGGAAGACGGCGGAAAAGAGCCGTTTCGGCAAATCTGCTCATATATGCCATTCGTCTGGGAAACAGCCGTACGCTGGGAGGGTGGCAAAAAAGATCATGAATAACAATGCTGCCACGCTGGTTCAATGCCTGTCGGACGCCGCTGCAGATAAAATCGTCCATGTTTGCAAATTGGGCTTCCAGCATAAACACTACATGGGGGATTATCCCCGAGTCCAGCAGGGCGGGAAGGGCGGTATCCACTGCGGCGATTATGGGGTATACATTTTCCCTTTCCAGCCGACGAATCTCCTCGATTCCCGCCTCAAGCCCCGGTGAAGCCCCACAGAGAACCACATCTCCTTCGGGAAACATAGCGTTCAGCTCCTCCAGCCTTCCGGCGGGGGGATGATGGACCAGATTACGCAATGCATTTTGAATCCACAGATGGGCCATATGAACTGATGTGGAATGATTCTGCCAATGCCGCTGAATAATGGCCTCAGCCTCTCGTATGAGGCTCTCATAGCCTGGGGCGCTTGAGCGGGGAACGGTACAAAAACGTATACCCCTGACTCTCCTGATTCTCGAAGGAAATTCCAGTTGTCTACCCAGCCAAAGCAGCTGGGAGCTTACATTCTGTGCGGTGCAGAAACTAATATCTTCCCGATTGGAAAGCTCATTCAGTTGATCCAGCCAACTGCGCCGGATGCTCCTGAATTTTGTCGCCGGCGGGGCGGGGGAATTATGGAAAAGCAGCCCCCGCAGCGTTTCATCATCCAGGGTTGCATCGGAGAATGGAAAAAGACGCTCATCGGATTCAAAAATAAGAAGTCGTGATGACTCGGGAAGTTGTAATTTGCTCAGATTTTCAAGGCCGTACCCCAGGCCGGGGGATTGAAGAATGTACAGACATTCATCCTCCCGAAAAAGGCGCGTGAAGCGCCGTTCAAAATCGTTGCTGCTCATCATTCGGGGGTAGAGCCTGCGTCCGTCTGAGAAGACGGGATTCGGCATTTCCTGTTCATCTTGAATCATCCTCAAGAGAATAGCAAAAAAAACACCGGCTGTCTCCAGCCGGTGTTGAAAAAGGACAATTCCAGAATACGGGATATTAGTTCTGGTTTCCCAGAAACGTTTGCTGAAACACTGTATCGAAATTATCTTCAAGATTTGCAGGATCCTTGAACTCCCTCTGCAGCTCTGCCACCAGGTAATCCTGTGCCAGGTAGGGAATGTAGAGATCCATAAAACTATCCTGTTCGCTGTCTGCGGCAACTGGTTCTACAAAACGCATCACCACAATTTTATCCCGCAATTCGATGGCCGAACTCAGCTCGTTCTGTTCAAGGGAAAACATTTCGGTAAACAGACTTTCCCGGCTGGAAGCGCCGCTAAGCACTCCGGAACTTGCGCTCTGCAGTGTGGGGTAGAGGGGAATATCACCGTAGTTAATGGCCACAGGATTGGTGGTAACCGGCTCAACCCCCGCTTCGGCTACCGCACTTGCCCAACCGATCTCCCCGCTGCGTTCAATAAATGACTCTGCCTCGCTGCGGAAATAATCGGAAACCTGCCCACGTTCCAGGGAAAGGACATAGCCCTTCACCTGCTCCAGTGCAGTCTGATCGGCTGCATCAGCCTCTTGTACGCTGCTGTCGGCCCGGTATACGGCAAACCTGTCGTTACGCAGCTTGAAAATCTCGCTGATCTCACCCTCATTCAGGTTGAACAGGATATCGGCCGCATCTTCATCCTCAAAATCCCGGCGGATATCAAAATACCACACCAAGCCCCGGCTTCCGCCCTCGGCTGCATACACATCCGTACTGTTTGCTTCTGCAATTTCCTCGAAAACCCCTTCTGAAGAATTCAGGCGCTCAAGAACATCTTCTGCTTCCGCCAGGGATCCGACGGTAATTGAAGAAAGTTCGATGCTTCGAAACAGTTCCGGGTTCTCTTCAAGGAAAAGCACAGCCTCACTGTTCGGATAATCGGAAAAATTATAGCTTACGATATCGAAAATCCTCCGCTCCTGGCCCATCTGGCTGATAAATGCAATCTCATTCTCGGTGAGCTGGCTGTCCATGAGAATATCCTGCTGAGCCTGATCGAACAGCAAATCTTTACGAACCTCTTCTTTCAGGTTCGGCTGCTGACTCAAGGCTTCCTGGAGCAGCTGGGAAGAAAAATTGCCTTCCTCATCCTGAAAACGGGGGGAAGAAGCAAGGGTACGGGTCACTTCAGTGGCAGAAACCAGAACGTTTGCTTCCTGGGCCATATCCAGAATACCGTAGCGGAAAATCGTGGAGTCGTAGGCGTTTCTGAAGGCAGTATAAATCTGCTGGATGCCCAGATCGCCCCCTTCTTCATTCATCTGCTGTTGAACCTGCTGAAGCTGATTCTCGTATGCACGGGCGAAATACGTGCCTGCGGCATACTCAACATCTTTTCCTTTATAGGTACCAAAAACCAAATCTCCGTTTGCACCTGCGGCGCTACGGCCCAGCAGTGGACCTGCTACAAAGGCAAGAACAACTACCACCAGAATGATAATGGAAAGCACATACAATGCCGGATGGCGCATGGCCGAAGTCTGCACCTTTTCTTCAGAACTCTTACTTTCTTTTTTATTGGAGGCCATATAAGCTTTTCCTCGGATTATGAATTTATGCGGACGGAACACTGAATACATCGTCCAGATATGTACGCATGTACAGAAAGCAAAAATACCATGCTCCAGAGCCAATGTCAATTCAGATGGCCATTTACAGTCTGCCGGGACCAACGCCAGGCACCAGTGGCAGCCGGATACCGTTCATTGACCCACTGAATATATGCGCAATTTTATGGATATTTTCCGCTGCAAAGTTTCGGAAAATATGTTGACAGTCAAAACCAATCAATGTATATTGCTCGAGCATTTCAGAAGCTGAAATGTTCGCACAGTTGCTGTGCATGAAGCACCCGGGGGCGTAGTTCAGTTTTGGTTAGAACGCCGGCCTGTCAAGCCGGAGGTCGCGGGTTCAAGTCCCGTCGCTCCCGCTCAGGGATGATCAAGGAGATATCCGGATCATCCCTTTTTTAATCCCTGCGCCGATGCGGCGTAGTGGTCTAAATATACCAACGCACTGTGTCGATTAAGCCGGGTGCATGAACATCTTTTGCGCAACCCGCGCACCCGGTCGGCACAGGCTTTTTTACTTTACCAATTAGATTCACCGGCATACAATACACCGGAATCGCATATAATGTAAAAAATATCAGACGGGGTGTAGCGCAGTGGCTAGCGCGCGTCGTTCGGGACGACGAGGCCGCGGGTTCGAGTCCCGCCACCCCGATTATAAAAAATGACCAGTCCAAAGGGCTGGTCATTTTTTATATATAGATGGTCGGGACTCGAAGCGGAGGAACGGCGCGAACGCTGTGAGCGCAATCCGCCAGGGATGGCGGATTAGTGACGGAGGCGGCGCGCGGGAGGCCCCAGGAAGTGGCCGACCAGAGCGGAGTCCCGCCAACCACGGCTGCATGCCCGCGCCAGGTCGCCAAATATCAGTCTGCTTTATACAAATTTTACAATTCTTTCATATGTATTGCCATAGGACTTTTACATGATTGTTATGCTTCGCATAATAGGAACAGCATATGCAAAGTAAAATTATTCTGAGTAAAGAACAGGCACAAGATATTATCGAAGAAGCGGAAGGGCGTAATCCCGGTCCATGGGTAGGCCACTCGAAATATGTGGCTTTGGCGGCCGAGACTATAGCTATTTACACCGGCATGGATTCCCTGCAGGCATACACCCTGGGGCTGCTTCACGATATAGGCCGACGGGACGGGGTGCACCAAATTCGGCATTCCATAGACGGTTACCGTTACCTCAGTTTAAGCTGAGCCCTTTGTCCAGACCAAAATCTG
>NZ_JBXWXS010000006.1:0-25619 GCF_059431795.1 Salinispira sp. | reverse complement strand
GAAGAGGGTACACTCAGGGTTGGGGCAGTGGGGAATGTCGTACATGGAAACCTCCGGTTGGCAGTTGATACTCTACTAACCGGAGGTTTCAGCCTATCTGATTGCTTTCCACACTCTTTGGGGCATTATCAGATGGATACGTCATTTATAGATGATATTCACACGAACGGGAAAAAATTCGGTATATTCAGCTCCATATGCACCATTGGTCATCTTCTCGGCTGCACTGTTGTGGCCGAGGTGGTGGAAAGCGACGTACAGCTCGTCGGGTTATTGGAAACAGACTGTGATATCGCCCAGGGCTTCTGCTTTGCCAGGCCGGCACCGTTCAGCGAACTGGTTGCTCCTGGGTGAAGCCGGTGACCGGTGCGGAGGACGGATACAGGGTAATGGATTTCAGCATCTATCTTCAATCGAAATGGAAGCTCGATTCAAAAAGTCTTCATCCCCGGCTTCTTGGAGAGCTCAAAGAATATATCCGGTCCGGAATGCAAATTCTGGATCTGGGAGCCGGGAACGGCGCGATGCTAAACAGATTGTTCCGGGAGCTGGAGGATTGCGAGTATCATGCTCTGGATATGAATCCGGCCCTTCTGGAAGAAATTAATACCGCCAGCCTTCCCAAGCGAATGAAATTACAAACTGTTGCGGCCGATGCCCAGGAATTTCTGAACGAATGCTCAGCCGAAAGCTACGATGTAATCATTTCCCATATGTTCCTGGATCTGGTGAATATTCCTGAAATTATGCCCCAGATCCGTCGGAACCTGAAGCCGGGGGGCTGGGGATATTTCAGCATGGTGTACGACGGCAATAGCCGCTTTTTCCCTTCCCACCCCATGGACAGCCATGTTATGGGGCTGTATAACGGATCCATGAAAGATTCCCGGCGGGACGGCAGCCGCGCCGGACGTGAACTCCTCCAGTACTGCAGCAAGGATGCGGGCCTGGAAGTGCTGGATGCAGGAGCCTCGGACTGGATGATTGTTCCCCGTCAGGAGGGGTATGCGGATGGAGAATGGTATGTGCTCTCAAGCCTGCTTGAATTTTTCCATCAGGTTCTCTCGGAAAACGAAGGAAAGGCGGAGCTGGCTCCACATGGAGATGAATCCGGAACGGATATTGGTTCTTCCCGGACGCTCATGGACTGGCTTACGACCAGGCGTGCCCAGCTGGACGCCCATACTCTAGGTTTTGCAAACAGTCAGGTGGATCTTCTGGTGCGGCGTATATGATTGGACTGGCATACAGCCTGCTGGGTGATCTCTCCTCCTCCCTGCCGGTTTCATCGTTGTTTCAGAAAATATTAATGATTATCTATGCGCTGCCGGGTATTTTCCGCTTAACCCTGGATCTTCACCGCTTCGACAGGAAGATCCGTCGTCGGGGGCTTCGCCATGCCAGTAGTTGGCTGTATCATCGGTTTTACCGGGATCTTGACCTGCCTCTTGAGAGTAAACAGCTCCTTGAAGATTCCCCTTTACCCGTTCTTTTCCTTTCCAACCATCCGGGCATAGGGGATTCCCTGGGGCTTCTGAGCCGGATTCCGTCAGATAATTTGAAAATACTGGTGAAAAGCCGGCGCTTTTTCCGGATGATGCCCGGACTGAAAAATTATCTCATTCTGCTCAGCCCCCATAGCCGAAAACGGATACCCCAAATGCGGCAGGCGCGTAACCATCTGCGTTCCGGAGGAAGGCTGCTTATCTATCCTGCAGGGGAAATTGAGACAGACCCGGATCTGGACCCGCTTATGCTGGGAGGAGGCCGCCGGGATTGGAAACTTCCCGAACAACGGCTCTGGAGCAGGTTTCCCCGCCTGCTTCTTCAGGATTTTGCCCGCAGCGGAATGGAGATTTCCCTGCGCTGCTGCCGGGTATCATCGGTGTACCATGGCCGATACTTTCACCACCCCTTCGTGCGAAGCGCAGATACCCTGGATGACGCCCTGTCCCGGGCTGCTTTCTTATCCATTGTGTACCCCCGAAAGAACGAGGCACGCATGCGGCTCAGGGTTCACTCCGTCCTCTCACATCAGCCCGGCTGCGCGGAAGCCGCCCGTGTTCCCCCCTCGGGAAGGAAAGAATTTTCCCCCATTACCTGAAAATAGATGGAAATTTTGTATTTCAAAACCTAGAATACATGAGAGACGGGCGGCGGGCAGCCTCTGTCCCATCCGGTTTCCCGGAGATTCCCTCTGTCCGGAGGTAGCATGAATTTCGGCGGAATGAAAACCAGTGTGAGGTTCTATCTAAAGCTTGCGTGGCTGAATCTTCTCAGACACAAGCGGCGTACCCTCATTACCTCCATCTCCATTGCCGCAGGTATTATGGCCTACGTGTATATGGATTCCATGGTGCTGGGCATGGTTCACGATAACAGTAATAATCTCATTTTATATGAAACCGCGAGCCTGCGCATTATTACCCGGGAGTTCTGGGAAGAACGGGATTTTTATCCGCTGAAGCATGCCCTGGATTCACCTGAAGCAATCATAGATACGCTGCAGGATGAGGGATATAATCCGGTGCCCAGAACCCGATTCGCCGCGGAAGTTCTGTATTATGAAGACCCGTATCCCGAAAGCGGAAGCAGGCGGATCATCGTCCATGGGGTGGATCCGGAAAGGGACGGGGAGGTTTTCCGGATCGACGACTCATTACGTTCAGGACAGTGGCTGTCGGATGACAGTCCCTCGGCGGTAATCGGTGCGGGGGTAGCACGGAAAAGCGGAGCCCGTGTGGGATACCCCCTGCTCATCCGGACCCGTACCCGGGACGGTGCATTCCAGACACTTGAAGTGATTATCACTGGGATTGTGGATACTCCCAATCCTGTGGTGGATCTTTCTTCGGTATTTATACCCATCTCAGTGGCAGACAGAGTGCTGAACATGAACGGTGGAGTAACCGACCTGAACCTCTACTATCCGCCGACAAGGGATCCGGAGGAATTACAGCAGCAGCTGGAAGGGCTGCTCCCACCGGGTCTAACAGCCCGTACATGGAAGGAGATGGAACCGGCTGTGAGCGAATTCGATACCATCGCCCGGAACGAAACCAAAGCTTTCACCTTCTTTATTTTTCTGGTGGCCCTGGTGGGGATTTCCAATACCATGCTGAACGCGGTGTATGATCGTTTCCGTGAGATCGGAATGCTCCGTGCCATGGGGATGGAAGACAGGTCCATCCTCATACTCCTTACCCTTGAGGCGGGAGGAATCGGTGTGCTTGGAGCCATCATTGGAATTATTCTGAGCATTCCTCTGGTGTGGCAGCTGGTCGCCTGGGGGTTGGATTTTTCCGCCTTCATGCCTGCAGATTTAAATTTCGGGTTCAGGACCGACATGCATTTTATGGGCATGTGGAATTTTTCCACCATGCTTTTGGCAGCACTGTTTGGTATAAGCGTTTCCGCACTGGTTGCCCTCATACCCGGACGAAGGGCTGTGAAGAGATCGGTTGTTGACTGTCTTCGCTCAGAATAGGGGCTCAGAATAGAGTGATCTTTCAGATCATCAAGGGAGAACATGGGAGTATGAAACTTTCAATAATGGCGTTGCGCAATCTGGGGCGAAACAGACGAAGATCCCTGCTCTCTGCCATATCCATCGGGGTTACCGCCATCGCATTTCTTTTAGTGCTGGGAATAACCGAATGGATGAAGTCTGATATCCGGGAAAATATTACCACCTATATATCCGGGGATGTACGGATCAGACACATGGAGTTTCAGGAAGACGAGAGCATCCATCCGTTGCGTTACAGTCTTTCACCAGGGGATGAGCTTGTGAGCGCAGTTCGCAATATCCCCGGGGTTCTTGCGGTGAGCCCTCGGATACATCTGGGCAGTGTGGTGTACCGGGACGGGAAGACCATTCCCGCCCGGGGGACTGCAGTGGATTTTCAGTTTGAAGAGACGTTTCAGGCACTCAGTTCACATATTATCAGAGGGGAGTTACCCCGGCCGGGGAGTAAAGATGCCCTGTTTTCCCAAAGTCTGGCGGACAAACTGGAGCTTGAATTAGACGATTCCATAACACTGCTGTTGAGAACCAAACGGGGTGCCAGCAATGCGGTTACCCTGACAGTCCGGGGAATTGCCGATTTCAGCGATGCTGCAGCAAACAGCATGAGTTTCTTCGCCTCATTGCCCCTCATGCAGAGAATCCTTCGCAGCAGCAATGAACTCATGGAGATCCTGGTGCAGTCCGGGAGAGGAGTTGAAAGTACTGAGCTGGCGGGCCGGATATCCCGGGAGCTTGAACAGGCGGGCTTTACTACCGAGCAGTTCAGCATACGGCCCTGGCAGGAAATCTCCCAGCTGTGGTCGATTATGCGGATGGCGGAAATCAGCTACGGCGTCCTGGCCCTCATTCTCTTTTTGCTGGGCAGTACCGTAATTATCAACACCACCATTATGACCATTCACGAGCGCTCACGGGAGATCGGAATGCTGGGTGCTTTAGGAATGGAGCCGGGACAGATCGTCCGCCTGTTTTTTCTGGAAGCCAGCTTTCTGGGGATCATAGGTGCCGCCGCAGGGGTACTGCTGGGCTTTATGCTGGGAATACCCCTGGAACAACACGGTATTCCCATGTATGACTCAATCCTCCAGGATGCGGGGGTGCGGGAGCTTTCGGGAAGAATGTTTGTAAAGGTGACCCCGTATTCGGCGCTCATTACATTTCTATCGGCCTCGCTTGTGGCCTCCCTCTCAAGTTATCTTCCCGCACGAAAGGTAAGCAAAATTCTTCCCGTGGAAGCCCTGCGGGTGAATCAATAATATCTTATACTGTAGGTATAGGCATTCTGAAAATTGCAAGAAGGCAGCGAAACTATGAGCATTAAAATCAAAAGCATTCTGTTATCTGTGGTGGCTCCGGTACTTCTTATTCTTCTTTTATCGGGAGTTCTTCTTGTTGTTCAGTTTCAAACGGATATGAACAAGGAGCAGGAAATACTTCTGTCTGGAGCCCGGAATATTCAAAACGAAATCCAGCTTGAGATTTCCGAGAGCTTCGAAATTCTTAGAAACATCTCCCTCAATCCTGTGACTGCCCGGGTTATGGAGCGTATGGCCGATGTTCCCCAGGGGCTGGACAACGATGATTTTCAGGTTTTGGAAGAGTTCTCCACGGTTCGGGAATTACTGGGCCTCAGCGTGGAGGGCACCCGTACCGACCTGGCGTATATTGCCTCCCCTGGGTCGGGGGGAATCATCCTGGGTGCAGATGTTCAAATTGGTGCAGGCTTCGATGTACGGGGCCGGGATTATTACCAGGGGGCAATGGGAAATCCGGGAACTACGGTTATTTCCAGCCCCAGGATTTCCGCCGAGGAAAGTGCCGAGCCTATTATCGTCATAACCGCTGCCAGGAGCGTGGAAAACAGCCAAGGACGAACCGTGGGAGTAGTGGCGGTAAATTACCGCCTCAATGGAATTATCGAAATTATCCGGGAATATATGGAAGAATATAATGTGAGCATCACGTTTTTCGACAGCAGCTCGAGAAATTTGCTGTGGAACAGGACTCTGGAGGGCAGCTACTTCTTCGACCCTGACAATACTATTAGTCTGCAGGACTGGGTCGAGGAATTAGGTGTTGATCAGGTGGATGAAACAACTGTGGCACTGGCCAACAGCGATGAATTCTACCTTGAAGGGGAGACCTATCTGGGTCCATCCCTGATCCAGACGGTATCCGTGGGTGAAACCCGCTGGTCTTTGGCAGTGGTTCAAGCCCGCTCTAAGGTGGTAGGCGAGGTATTGGGCTCTCTGGTTACCCCCATAGCGGTTTTCGTGCTGATTTTTATTTCAGCCCAAATTGTGGTGTTCCTCCTGTATATGCGGCTGATGGTAACACCCATGCTGCGCCTTGGAAGCCGGCTGGAGGTGCTTTCCCAGGCGGATGCGGATTTGACAGTGAAGATCAGACAGGGAAGTAACGATGAGATCGGCAAGGTTGCATTGAGTTTCAACACCTTTGTTGAGAAGCTGCGCTATTTAATGGTTGAAGTGAAAACGGTTATCCAGCGTACATCCGATATCCGCTCGAATATTGCCTCCAATACGGAAGAAACCACCTCGGCTATTGAAGAGATCAACGCAAATCTTAAATCCATAGACGGGCAACTTTCCTTGCTTGACCAGGAGATAAGTGACAACGCAACTGCAATTGAACAGATTACCCAGAATATCTCCTCAATGGATGAGCAGATTATCAATCAGTCGGCCATGGTTGAGGAGTCCACCTCAGCCATCACCGAAATGATGGCTTCGTTGAATAGTGTGAACAATGTTGCCCAGACCAAGCGGGAAACCACCCAGGAGCTTGCTGCCGTGGCCGCCGAAGGGAAGGATGTTATTGAGGAAACCTCGGCGAATTTCAAAATGGTGGTTCAGCAGATCGACCAGATACAGGAAATGGCCTCCGCCATAAATGACATTGCCTCCCAGACTAATCTTTTATCTATGAATGCTGCCATTGAAGCCGCCCACGCCGGTGACTCGGGGCGGGGGTTTGCGGTAGTTGCCGAAGAGATTAGAAAGCTTGCCGAATCTGCCGGACAGTCTTCCCAAACCATCAGCCAGCTGATATCCGATATCACCAAATCTGTTCAGGATACAGATGAGCACGTGGAGCGTACCACGGTCGCTTTTGAGCGGATCAGCAGTGAGGTGAACCAGACGGTTGAGGCCTTCACAGAGATTGAACAATCTGTGGCTGAGTTGAATATCGGCGGACAGCAGATTCTCGAATCGTCACAGCCGTTTAACGATGTTACGGTGCATATTAAACACGGCTCTACCGAAATTACCTCAGGCACCGAGGCCATGCTCGAGTCCGCGGGGAAAATACGGGATATATCCGGCAGGGTGAGTACGGGAATGAATGAGTCCAGCTCAGGTGCAGGGGAGATTGTACAGTCTATGCAAATGATGGTGAAACTTTCCCATGAACTGAGTAGTATCGTGGATCAGCTTACCGATAACTTCAGCCGCTTTAAAACCGACTCCGGTGATAATGAAGAAGAATAAATACCCGGGGAGCCGGGGAGCCCCGGTTCCCCGGGGTTTATTCAAGTGCCGGTTCAGCGGGGTTGATTCGAGCCCCGGGTCAGTGGAGCTGATTCAAGCCCCGGGTCAGCGGGGTTGATCCCGGGAGAGAAGATGGTGAATTGCCTGCTCTTTTTTTTCCACTGCGTCCTTGAGATGTCGTATACGGGGAGGGGCCGCCCGCAGGCTGCAATCCCGGCTGCTTAGCGGGCATCTTTCACACGTTTCATGCACCTGCTCATCGGGAATGGAGGGATCCAGGGCGAATGGGAAAAACTGCCGTTGTTCACCGTCCATCTGGATTCCCAGGGTCATTACCGAAAGCTTCCCTTCCTCTAGAGAGAGAGGTCTTGCTACACTGAGCAGTAGATACTCCCTGTTCCCCTCCATAAAACGTACCCTCTGGGCACCGGCCAGGGGCAGTTCATCCGGAGCTCCACCCCCGCGAATCTGATTCATGAGTCTGAGCGGAAGCCATCTACGGCAGAAATGTTCATGCAGATGCAGCCCGTAGGGGATCATATCATCGGTCATGTTCAATTCCTTGGTGAGATGCACCCGGGGACCATCTACTTTTCCGGTGAAGCGCAAATAGAAAATTTTCGACACGCCATGTTCCCCGGGCAGTATTTGACTCATCCGGTAGAGAAACATTTCCGGAGTCACATCTTCCTTTTCCAGAGGATTTCTCAGAATCGACGGGTTCCATCGGCTATGACGGCGCATGGTTTCGATGTATCCGGACATTGTTGAGCGGGGCAGCAGTACTGCTCCGGCAAAATAGGATGCAATAAAGTTATTCACCAGCTGGTCGAAGGAGCTAACCTGAATCCAGCTGGAGGTAAAGGGCCGGGTCTTGAGTTCCAGATTGAGGAAGGCGAGTTCCCGTAACAGTATAAAGCGCTTCTGGGATTCCAGCAGTCGGGAATTCAGGTAAAGCAGGGGCGGGGCTCCTTCCCGGTATACCGAGCGGAATTTTGCCAGTTCCGGATCTTGGTTCAGGGATTCCCAATCCAGTTCATATCCGTGCATGGTTTCCAGAAGCCGGGCCAGAACCTGAGATCCGGGGCTGCCGCTGCCATCGCCTCCCATTTCGGTGGATGCTTCTTTCAGCGAGTCCCGGTATAGCTCTGCCTGGGATTCCTGTTCCGGAAAATAATTGTTCTGTCTGCTTTGGTAGGTTCTCAATGCGGCGAAGAGAAAGTTCTCCAAGCTCATATCGTAGGCTTGGCTGATCTGAATGAAGGTGCTCAAAAAAGCCTGGGCATGTTCCGGTTTATTGCCGAACAGTTGGAGAATGTCTCTGGTGGAGACCCCGAATAATCCGAAGGGAAATTCACGCACCAGGGGGGAGTTCATCAGGTTTGCCAGGGGGTCCAGATCCTCCTGCACCCGTGCAGAAACCAGGTCATCAAAAGAAATATTCAGAGCCCGGGCCAGTTGAATGAGCTTTTCCGGTTTCGGATATTTCTTTCCCGATTCAATTTCGCTGATGTACGATACCGCCAAACCTGAGAGTTTAGCCAGCCGCTGCAGAGAGAGCCCCTGCTGCTGCCGGTAATGCTTTATTTTCAGCCCCAGAATGAGTTTCAGGTTTTCCCCGCTAATATGTTGATCCATGCATATAATTCTACACCATTTTCATAAGGAATATCAAATAAAATCCACTTGTAGCGAAATTTCGCTTGAAAAGTATATTTCGCAGTATATAATATGAGTAAAACACTCATAGTACTCCATATGGGTCGGCAGCTTGGGGGAGACAGCGGAGTTCAGGTGTACAAGGAGGTTTTATGCCTACATCTATAGTGCGGGGTGAAGCCCCGGTGTTCCGCCGGGCCGCCCTGGAAGCGTACCCGGATATTTTCACCGCACAGGCCAGGAAGGTGCTGAGTGCAATGACGGCGTTCGAAATTCGGCGCAGGAAATTAATGAACCTGCGAATGGAACGCCGGCGAAACAGGTTTCAGCGGGGAGCTCATGCCAGTTCGCCGGTATTCCGTCTGCCGGAAGAACAGATCGGCTCCAGCGGGCTGAAAGTGGGAGATGCCCGGGAAGGAAAGTTTCGAGGATCACAGATTCCCCACGATCTGCGCCGCCAATGGGTACAGGGAACCGGACCTGCAGCCCGTCCCAGGGAGGATGAACTCCAGGGATTGCGGAATGTTGCCTATGCCCTGCTTTCCGGAGCCGATGGCTGGATGTTTGACGGAGAGGATGCTTTGGGGCAGCGGGGGTTTATGTCCCTGGATAACCAACGAAACCTTAAGCTGGCAATTCAGCGGGATCCACGGTTTTTGGAAACCGCCGAACAGGTATCATTGGAGATGAACCGCTGGTCCCGGGAGTTTTTTGGAAGGAAGATTATCCAGAACTGGAACACCGCCATCAATTTTACCACCAGAATATTCCGGGTCCGGGGACTTCATCTTGCAGACAGACATATGAGAAGCGCTGATGGGGAATTCTCCGGGGGGATCTGCGATGCGGTGCTCTATCTCGTACATAACCACCGGACGTTGCTGCGGGAGAACCGGAGCCTGGTGCTCTATCTGCCCAAGATCCAAACTGCCGAAGAGGCTTTGCTGTGGAATGACATTCTGGATGCAATTGAGGATCAGCTGGAGCTGCCCCGGGATTCGGTAAAGGTGTACGTGCTGGTAGAACAGCTGGAAGCCGCCTTTCAGCTCATGGAGATCCGGGCTGTTTTAGGAGGCCATTTTGTGGGATTCAATACCGGACGCTGGGATTATATCAATTCAGTGTCCGATGCTCTGGCAGGGAATCCTGACTTTCTCAACCCCAATATCGAATCTGTCACCATGACATATCCCTATATGGCCGGGTATGAGGACAGGGTCCGCCGGGCGGTGAACACGCCCGATACGGAGGGCAACTACGCCCTCTGGCAGGGGGGTATGGAACCCAATATACCGGTTGGCGATCCTGAAGCGGTATCCCGGGGAATGGAAAAAGCCCTTGCCGGAGCCCGGAGAGAACAGATGGCCGGTGCCAGCGGCAAATGGGTGGCCCATTGGAAGATGGTCCATGTTATACGCCCGGTCTGGGAGGAAGCGGGGGAAGATCATCAAATGGGCAGGAGCTTCGCTCCTCTGAGCTATGACCAGCTCTCCGCTGAGAAACTGCTGCGGCTGGAAGCGGCTCCCCGCACCCTGAGAGGGACGAGAAATCTGGTGAGTGTGGCCATGCAATATGGTAATGCCTTTGCTCAAGGATATCAGGCTGCAGCCCTGAAACCTGCCGAGGACTTCGGGGACCGGTCGGTTCTGTATCTGATGGAAGATGCTGCGACCGGCGAAATACGGATGAGCATTCTCTGGGAATGGATTCACAAGCATGCCAGGTTCACCCGGCGAGATGAACATGGAAGGGTACAGCGGGGAGATGCGGTGGACGCATCCCTTGTACGGAGCATTATAGACCAGGAGTTTGAACGGCTTCAGCAGGCGGATCCGAAAGACGTACACCAGGAATCCAAATCCAGCACCCTTCCGGTGGTTCGAAAGATTATGCTCCGATATCTGGAATCGGAGCGGAAGGTGCCCTGGTATATCGATCTTTTAAATATCTGTCTTCATGTCGAAGACCCCGTAAAGGCAGACAAGCTCCTGGATCTTTACCTGGGAGAGTTGGAGGAAAACCGCAGATATACGGCGAATCCGGAGCTGGAAGAATGGGCCATGGCAGGAGAAACAGAGATTTCAATGGGAGAAAGCAATGAATAAACAAAAAAATGGCACCCGAAAGAATGAGAACAATACCCGACAGAATGACGGACAATTCCGGGAAGAAATCCTTGAGCTGGAAGAATATATGAATGATCCCCGCTTCCAGGAGATTATCAGACTCTACTCAGCCTTCCAGGTCTGGCAGCAGCGGGGCAGCATAGAAACCTCGTACCCTGTGGCAGGGAATGCGGCTCGGGGATTTTACACCCTGCTTCGCCGCAAATTCCAACGTGGCGAATCAATCACCACCTTCGGACCCTATTCCCCGGGACAGGCGGTGGCCATGAAACGCAAGGGCATCCCTGCCATTTATCTCGGCGGCTGGGCCACCTCCGCCAAGGGAGCTGAAGACGAAGATCCGGGAGCCGACCTTGCCGCCTATCCATTGAGCCGGGTTCCCCGGGAAGCGGCGGCCATTGTTCGAGCGCTCCTCAGTGCAGATAAAAATCAGCGCTACGCCCGCTCTCTCCGGATGGGGAAGGACGGGCAAAACCGGCCCGGCGGGACCGAGGGGACAGAAAACGTGGATTTCAGTCCCTATATTATTGCGGATGCGGATACCGGGCACGGGGGGGACGCCCATGTGAGAAATCTGATCCGTCGCTTTGTGGAGGCGGGTGTTCCCGGCTATCACATTGAAGATCAGCGCCCGGGGACCAAAAAATGCGGCCATCAGGGCGGTAAGGTTCTGGTGTCGGTGGAGGAACAGATTAAACGGCTGAATGCCGCCCGTTTTCAGCTGGATGTAATGGGAGTTCCGGGCATCATTGTAGCCCGCAGCGATGCAGAAGCTGCCACGCTGCTGGATAACAACAAAGACGGACGGGATCACCCCTTCATTCTGGGGGCGGTGAACACCGAGATTCCTCCCTACGCGGACTGCTATGTTGCCCTCATGAGCGAACTCTATTGTCTGGGCCTCCGGGATGTGCTGGGGCACCGGCTCTACGCCCTTAGTAATGAAGAGCTGGCCCGGGCCCGTTCCTGGCTCGATGCATCCGGAGTTCTCTCCAGGGCTGATGATATGATCAGGGAGCATACCCGGGAGGCCGGGAAGGGGGCAGCCATTGGTGAAATGAGCAACACAGAAATTATACCCGGCAGCGATGAACTCTTTGACCGCATACTGGATATATTCGTGGAACGCTGGGAAACGGAAGGGGGGCTGAAAACCTATCCGGAAGCAGTCCGGGATTGTATCCGGTCGCGGAATGCAGAGATGGAAAATGGCGGAATGAGCGAAGAAGAGTGGATGAAGTATGCCGGGGCGGTATCTCTTCAGCAGGCCCACAGCAAAGCCCGGGAGATAGGAGTGGACTGTCCCTGGGATTGTGAAAAGGCCCGGACCACAGAAGGCTACTACCAGGTACGGGGGGGCATTGACTATGCGGTGCGAAAATCCCTGGCTGTGGCTCCCTTCGCTGATATATTGTGGATGGAAACCAAGACGGCGAATCTTGAAGATGCCAGACGCTTTGCAGATGCCATCCATGAGCGCTACCCCGGGAAAATGCTTGCCTATAACCTGTCCCCTTCGTTCAACTGGGATACCACAGGGATGAGCGATGAGCAAATGCGGGATTTCCCCCGGGAAATCGCTAAGCTTGGATTTGTGTTTAATTTCATCACCTACGGCGGACACCAGATAGACGGACTTGCCGGGGAAGATTTTTCCACCGCGCTCATGGAGGATGGCATGCTGGGACTTGCCAGGCTTCAGCGCAAGTTCCGTCTCCTTAATTCGCCCTATACCACGCCCCAGACCCTGGTGGGGGGGCCGAGATTAGATGGGGCTCTTGCTGCCTCCAGCGGACGGACCGCTACCACGAAGGCCATGGGTAAGGGATCAACCCAGTTTCAGCATTTAAAGCATACCGAACTTCCTTTGAATGTGCTTGACTCCTGGCTGGCCCAGTGGTGCACAATTCACCGGTATTCTCACAGTCTGCTATGCAGGCTCAGACCCATGCAGTCGGGCAGCGAAATCCTGCAGCTGAGGGTGGAAAACGAAAATGAAGAGCTGGTAGCAGATGTGGTGTTCAGCAACATGCAGGACCGCCAGGGCAAATATATTCTGGTGGTGAGGGACCAGAATACATACCATACCTCACTGCGGAGAAAGCGACTGATGACCGTCATGCAACTCTATCTGATCAGCCGCTACTCAAGCCATAAGGTGCATTATGTTACCCCCAACGATCTGAACCGTATTCAGACCGAAAAGATGAAAGCCATGGGAATCTACGATGAATTAAAGGAAGAGATCGGGGATATTATCGTAAGCAGGGTGGACAGGGATTTTGTCCATAAAATGGTCCTGGATCCGGGAGAGCACTCCGGGAATGATCAAGACTCCGGGGAAGATCAAGGAAGCCATGGGAATGGACCATTAATCCTTTCGGAAATTCTGGATGCCCGGCTGACCGCCGGCTGAATTGCAAGTTTTTGCTGTCGGCTTCGGGGTTGGTGGACTATACTTGTAGGAAGGAACGGATGCTCATTTCAAGCAGAACTGTGAGAATCCGTAATTTGGAGCAGGTAATGATCCACATTCCCTCCCGTGGCCGGCAGATTGTGGCTGTCGCCCTGTGCATACTTCTCTATCTCTGTATCTCCTCCCCAGCACATTCCCAAACTGCAGAAGAGCCCAGGGTAATTCAGGTGTACATCCTCCTGAACAGCAATGCTTCTGCCGCCTGGAAGGAAAACTTTAGCCATGAATTTCTCGCCGCCGCTCTACATGTGAGAGAGTATCGGATCAGGGTAATGCAAATGCATCTGGATCTGCCTTCTCCCGATGATGATCAGGAGCCGATACTATCCTACATGCGCTGGCAGTTTGAGAAGAGCCCCCCCGGATGTAATAATTCCCGTTTTCAGCAGCATGGCCGAATTCGTTGTCGCCCATTCGGAACAGATTTTTGGGAAGAGTATCATCGGGGATGGCGCGCCCGGCGACCCGCTGCAATTTCCCCGGCCATCCATCCTGTTCCTGGGGCCCGACAGACAACTTGTCTCCAGCCTTCTGGAAGTCCCCAATTCGCTGGTGTTTCCCGCCGCCCGTCCCCAGGCCATTCAGGAAACCCTCGACCTAATATATCAGCTGCTTCCGGATACCGGGAAGATTGTGATTATCAACGGCGCGGAAGAGAGTTCCAGGCTGATCGGGGACGACATATTGCTGATTGCCAGAAACCGCTATCCCCGGATTCCCGCAGAAAGCTGGACGGGCTTAAGTGAAAACGAGATGTACGGGCGAATTACCAGACAGCCGAGAGGTACGGTCCTTTTCTATAACACCATGATCAGCGATTCTTACGGAAACCGTTACGTAAACTATCACCTGGTGAGAAGGATTGCAGATTTTTCTCCCTTTCCCGTATTCTCATATTATGACGGGGTGTTCGGCAGGGGAATTGTCGGTGGACAGATGGTGAGTGCAGAGTTAACGGCAAAAAAAATGTTGAATGCCATGCTCGCCATGAATCGGAATGTGGCCGGGGAAGCTGATCCGGCCGGCGAAGCTGATGTGGCCGGCGAAGCTTATATGGTTGGAGAAGCGGAAAAAGGGTATCTTTCCGGGGTCCTTCTGGATGATCGACAGTTGAAGCGCTGGGCAATTCCCGCTCACCGCATTCCTCCCGATAGTGTAATCCTGTATCAGGAACACAGCATTCTCAGGGATTACCGCTACCAGGTTATCGGAGCCGGGGCGGTGTTTATTGTGCTCCTCCTATTCGCCCTAGGACTCTATATTAACAGGCGGCGCCTGCGGATCACCAAGGATTCCCTTCAGGTGGCCCTTTCTCAACTGAAATCGATCAGCCGAAGCCTTCCCGGGGCCATGGTGTTCCAGTTGATATCGGATGGGGACGGAAACATGCGGGTCAACTTTGTTTCCGATTCGGTGAGACAGCTGTACAATTTCGGCCTGAAAGAGCTGCAGGACAGACCTGAACTGATGTATGAAAACATACATCCGGATGACCTCCCCGGTCTGCTTCAGGCGGAAAAAGACGCCGCCCGCAACATGAGCGTCATGTCACGGGAAATTAGAATCCGAAATTCAGATGGAAGCTACCGCTGGTCGGCCCTTGTGAGCACCCCCACCGCGCTGCCCGGGGGAAGGATCCGCTGGGATGGTCTTGAGTTCATTATCACCGAGCGAAAAAAAGCTGAAGAGGCACTCAGCCGCTCTCTGGAAGAAAAAAATGTTCTTATACGGGAACTGTATCACCGGACCAAAAACACCCTTCAGCAAATCCGTTCCCTCATAACCCTGCAGGCGGAAACCTATCCGGAGAATCCGGATCTGAACTCCATGGTGAAAGAGACGGAAACCCGCATTCAAAGCATTGCTCTGGTTCAGCAAATGCTCTATTCCAGCGGAGATCTTTCCCATGTTTCGGCACGGGAGTACATTCCCGAGCTCTGCAATACCGTGCTGAGAAGTTATAGCCAGGAGGCCGGCCGAATAAAACTGGTCTATGACCTGGACGATGTTCATCTTCTCTTCGATGAACTGATTCCCCTGGGGCTGATCATTAACGAACTTCTCACTAATGCCTGCAAGTATGCGTTTCCGCCTCCACGGCAGGGGATTGTCCAGGTGCAATTAACATATTCCGGGGCCGAAACGGTGGTTCTCCAGCTACGGGACAACGGTTTAGGTGTAGGTTCCGGATTTTCACCGGATTCCGATTCCGGTCTGGGACTGGCCCTTGTGCAGAGCATAGGGGAGGGACAGCTTGGGGGAATTATCAGATATGAATTCAGCGAAGGTTTCGGGGTGAATATTGAATTTCCCATCAATGAATACGAAACACGAGTTTAATATATTGCAGATTCATTGGTAATGCATAGACTTAAGGTGTTGTGATATTTGGAAAGCGAAAAAACTTAAGAATGCAAAATATCTACGTAATTCTTTTTTGGGCGGTTGTAATCACCGTTCAGTCTCTAACAGGAATTCTTTCAATTGTCCTGGATGCAGTTATTCCGGCAATTCTTATGCTTATTTTGGTTTTTACAGACCTTATGCTGCTTCGCATATTGTATAAGAGATCCGCTCCGGTACGTTTGCGCCATCGCAGCAGTTTTATGCTAGGAAGCGTGGGATTACTGATTTGCTGGTTTGCAGCAACTGGGTCGCAGCCAGCTGTTGAAGCGCTGGTTGTCTTGCTTTTAGTGAATAGTCTTATAATTCCTCTCCTGTATTTTGCTGATTATCCCGGCGGATATTCCGTAATATTCGCCTTCTTCTCAATTGCAGCTCTATTCATTCGCCATGCCGCTGCTCCGGAACCATTGACTGCCCCGGTGCTTCATGTAATCGCCGCAGCAGGGTTGTTGATCTCCTCCCTCGTGTTTTTCTTTCACTGGATTTTTTTCCGCCGTCATCAGGTGCAGTATCGAAAAACTGCAATTCTGGCCAGTCTTGCAAATCGGGATATTGTTCATATACATGAAAAATTGAACGGTCATACGGATCTGGGGAGATCCATTGAGGATGAAACAGCGGATGTATTCAGAATCACCCGGAATACCTACAGCAAGCTGGAAGGAATGATAGATCTTCTAAGCATGCTGAATCTCTACACAGTGGAGAGTGCGGATATTCAGGAACAGCTGGAAAATAAGCGGGACATGCTCAATGAATCCATAGTTGAGCAGAATGGAAATATCCGAAACTCTGCAGGAATAATACGCACACTTAGCTCGGATATCAGCACAGTTACAGAAGACTTTGACGGAAAACGTCGAAAGCTTGTCCAGCTGGAAGAAAAAGGGACAGAGGGAGAGCTGGTGTTCAGGGAGGTACAGGAATCAAATCAGCGTTTTGAAGAAAGTTCGAAAAAAATGTTTGAAATGATTTCCATAATCGATGATATTGCCGATCGGACGCATTTGCTGGCAATCAATTCGGCGATTGAAGCGGCGGGAGCCGGAGAAGCGGGAGCAGGTTTCGCCGTCCTGGCCGGCGAGATCCGCCAACTTGCCCAGGAAGCCCAGCAGAACACCGTTAGAATTCGTGAGGCGGTAAATGAAAACATGGAAACCATCCAAAAAAACATTGCCAATAATGAACGAGCTCAAACCACTCTTTCAGAAATTGTACAGACCATTCTTCAGGTTCGTCAAACCCTGGAAGAAGGTGTTCAGACACTCAAAGGGGTAAGCTCTTCCGCCGGGGAAATGGAGGACGATTTTTCCCGGATTCTTGATCGTTCCAAACAAGTCGATTCCTCCCTCCAGGAAATGGAGAAGGCTATCTCTTCCGAAGTAATGAAAACCCGGGAGATTACCGGGTTGAGCGGAAAAATTGATGAAGATATTGCTGAAGTTATCCAACAGACTGAATCAATGGAGGGACGCATCAATATACTCAGGGATTCAGGAACGCTCAACCAGGCCACCATAGCCGATATACGCCGTTATCTGTTCGATGCTCAAAGAAAAATCCAGTCTGAGCTTCGGGATGCAAAAAATCCTCCGGGATATATAACCTATTTGCATACATTGTTGCGGGAGGCAATGAGACCCGAGGAAGTGGAGCTGGAGGAACTGAATAATCCGGATGATCAATAACGGTTGCCTTTCCTGATTTTGCATTCTGCAGCCGTATGAATAATACTTTAAAAAGAGTTTATGCCGGTATTCAATGGGGCAGTTGGAACGTCCATTTAAATTTCGGCGATGGAGGAGCGATGTATGTCGGATATCAAGCAGGCAAACCGTGAAAATGATGATGAAATGTTTCTGGTGGATGATGAGGATGACACCACCCAACAGAACAAGTATCTTCTTTTTCAGCTGGGTGATGAAGCGTATGGGCTGAACATCATGACTGTGACGGACATTATCGAACTTCAAAAGATCACGAAAGTACCCGATCTGCCTGCTTTTATCCGCGGGGTCATTAACCTTCGGGGTAGAATTATCCCGGTAATGGATTTACGCATCCGATTCAATATGTCCGAGCGGGAATATGACGACAGGACCTGCATTATCATTGTAGGGCTGGATCAGGGATCAATCGGATTTATTGTAGATACGGTGAATGAGGTTCAGGACATTATTGAAAAGAATATCGATCCCCCCCCTTCCTTTAAATCGGGAAATGTCCGGGAACGCTATATTCAGGGATTGGGCAAGGTTCAGGATCAGGTGAAAATACTTCTTGATGTGGAAAAGGTCGTGGGAAACGAGGAACTTCTCGATGCAGAGCAGTACGAAAACATCGATGTCTGAGTTGATCAGCGACTGCAGAGTGGTGTTTGGCAGCAGCGTCCAGGTTGACGGAAATTTTCTCTCTATTCTTAATTCCTCCAGGTTGAAAAAAGCATACCGTCGTCGGGTCAAAGACCGGCATCCGGATTCTCCCTCAGGAAGCAGCGAGTCATTTATCTGTCTGCGCAGCTCATATGAACGGATTTTAGAGTATTTGAATAATGGAACCGGTAAAACATTCAACGATGCCACCTCAAGCAGTCCCTCCGAAGAGATGAGCATTCCCCCAGTGGAGCTTCCCCTGGGTCAGTTTCTCCTCTACAGCGGCCGTATCCAATGGAAGCAATTAGTGGAAGCACTCTGCTGGCGTAGAAAAAGCACCGGTCCCATCGGTAAATATTTTCTCAACCAGGGTCTTATGACTCCCGGGGAACTCAACGATCTTCTCATGCGTCAATACCGGCATAACAGTAAATACCGCAAAGGCGGCAGACATCCATGACCCGAATAATACCCATAGCCAGCGGAAAAGGGGGAGTGGGCAAGACTCTTATTTCTGCCTCCCTTGGACATCTCATAGCCGCTAAAGGATATACTGTTGTGCTCGTGGATCTGGATCTGGGAGGTGCCAACCTCCACAGCTGTGTGGGAGTTCCCAATAATAATCCGGGCATCGGAAGCTACATCAATGGAGGGGTCAGCAAGCTTGAAGATCTCATTGTTGCCACCGAGTATTCCCGGCTGTATTTTATTCCCGGAGATCAGATGATTCCCGGTGCAGCCAATTTGCCCTATTACCGCAAGGTCAATATCATCAGGGATCTGGGCAGGCTGGTGGCTGACTATGTCATTCTGGATCTGGGAGCAGGAGCATCCTATAATACGGTGGATTTTTTCCTTGCTTCGCCCAGAGGAATTGTGGTTACCAGCGCAGAACCCACCGCAATTCTCAACGCCTACGGTTTTGTGAAGGCGGCCTGTTACCGACTCATACTCAGGGCCTTTCCCCGGAAGAGCCCCCAGCGGCAGCGGGTGCATGAGTACCTTAGCTCCCGCATAGAAGGTTCTCAGCTGAGCTTTAACGGACTTCTCAGAGAGCTGGGCAGTATTTCCACCGAATCGGAAAAGCACGCCCGGGAACTGATGGACGGGCTGGGATATCGGGTGATAATCAATATGGGGCGCTCGGGTGACGACATCGACCTGGGGGCCCGTCTTCGGCAGGTCACCCGGAAGAATGTGGGGATCAGTCTTGAATACATAGGCTATGTACCCCGCTATGAAGACAGCTACAAAGCCATCCTTTCCAAAAAACCCCTGAGCGTGTATGCCCCCGAAAGTCCTGCGTCGGTGAGCCTGGGACATATCGCCGGTAGAATTATCAAAGGCAACGACCTGGCACAGCCTGGTCTCTACGACGCCGATGAAGATCTTGACGGCTTAAAGGATGAACTTGAGCAAATCGCCGCAACCCCATGAAGGATAACCTGAACCGTCGTTCAGTTTGAAATTTCATTATTCATACATAATACTTTGAATATGGCTAAACAGAGAATTTAGATAGAAAAAATGCCCAGGAATTGATGTATGGTGATAATCGCGTTGAGCTCAGTTTTATTTCTCTCCAATGTACTTCTTCTGTTATTCCACCAGATCGTGCTTCTGCTTATTCCTGCTACCTTGAGCCTTTTGCTGGTAATCGCTGCTTTCAGGGAACGGGTTAGGGCTTCCCGGCCCAATCATAATCCCCGTCCTTCAGTGGAATCCGCTTCTCTTCCAGAATCTCAGAAGGGGGACAAGCCCGGTTTGCCTCAGGAGTCTGCCGGGCGTACTTCGGCTGATAACACGGGGCTCAATAATTCACTGCAATCATTCCCGGTTCACAATGGGAATACATTATCAGTTGAACAGGTACCGGCCATTGATACGTCTGGGGAGAGAAACCGGGAGACCCGCCAGGAGTTCCGCATTCTTTCCCGTCTCCTGGAGATTACCGCTGAATCGACCCGAAATCTTGCAAGCCTCATGGATACTTCATCTGAAGGGTCCACGGCGTCGGCAATTGAACAGGTATTTACCATCGCGGATCAAAGCCACGATGTGAGCCGGAATATCGGCGAACTGCTCATGAATATCAACACCGGGGATCACAGCCTGGAGAGAGATATACAGGACTTAGGCGATGAACTGGCGTTGAGCGACCAGCTCTCCGGCGAGTTCCGCCAGATCCAGAACAATCTCCAGCAGATTGTACGGGATATGGAGGAGACCCGAAAAACCGTGAACGGTTTCGGCAGCGAGATGAATGAGATTGCCGAGCAGACCAATATTCTGGCCATTAATACGGCGATAGAAGCCGCACGGGCCGGGGAAGCTGGCCGGGGTTTTGCGGTGATTGCATCGGAAATTCAAAAACTTGCGGGAACCAGCCAGGAGTTTGTGGGAAAACTGAATACTCTGATGGTTACATCTGTGAAGGAATCCGGTGCCGGTCTCCACCGTCAAAATGAAGTAATTCAAAGTTCAATGGAACGAATGGAAAAAAATCAGGATCGGCTCCACAAAATGATCGAGTCCCTGAACAGTCAGAACCAGAGAGTTCAGGAGGGGGTGGGGCTCATCCAGGGTTTGTCCGATACAGTTACCACTTCTCTCGACTCCATTATTCGGGACCTCCAGTACCAGGATGCAGGCTCCCAGATTCTCAGTCATATTGTGGCCATTGTAGGGATGTTCAAAAATGAGCTTGAGACAAGTGTGTCCAAAATCAACGGGAGTCAGGAATCCCGCAGGTCTCCCGCGGATAAAGAAATGGAGAAGAACATGGAAGAGCGAATTCGTAGGTTCAATTCAATGATTGCATCCCTTCTTACCGTGAAGGAGGAGTATTCTGTTTTGGGCCTCGAGTTTCACGAAGACGGGGAAGAGAAGAACGACCCTGAATTGAGCGGGAATGTGACCCTGTTCTGAAAAGATAAACATCAAAGTAAAAGACCATCTTTCAAAACTGAATTTTGAAAGATGCTCCGATAACGGGTCGAAATCATAAACCTTTTACAAGAAGAGAATTATGATTTCTAAAAGTCTTGGCAATTTCCAAAATCGTTACTTTTTGAAATTGCCTTAGGAGAATGAGTAATGACAGTTGTATGTGTTGATGATTCAGCCACTATTCGAATGCTGGTGAAAAAAACTCTCGAGAAAAACGGGTATCTGGTCCGGGACGCCCTGGACGGTCAGGATGCATTGGACAAGCTCAACGAAGATCCGGATGCAGATCTCTTTATTGTGGATGTGAATATGCCCAACATGGACGGGTTTACATTCGTGGAGGAAATAAAAAAGGATGAACGTTTTTCGTCCAAGCCCGTGATTTTTCTTACAACCGAAGCAGGGGCTGAAAAAAAACAGGCCGGGAAAGAGTTGGGCGTTAACGGATGGATGGTGAAACCTTTTGAAGAGCAATCCCTGCTAAAGATTATACAGATGTTTTCCACCTCCTGATCTACGAAGGAGGGCCATGGTGCATGGACCGCCCGTAGGCGGAGAGAAATCTGGTTTTCGGTTCATCCATTTGAATGACCCGGGAGAGAGTAAGTAATGATGAGTCCCAAAGAGCTTCGAGAACAGTTGAAAGATTTTGATCCCGGTGATCTGCTTGCCGGGGCGGAGATTGTGGAGTGTGTAAATACCATCGATCCTGACACCCCCGGGAGCAGCACGGTGAATATGCTCAGGGACCAAATCATACTTCTTGCAACCGGCAGGTCTGAAAATCCCCGGGAGCTGAAAGACCGCCTTCTCCGCCAATTGGAAGGGGGCGGGAAAGAAGTCTCATCGAATTCCCCGAAAGAGGATGCCCGAAAAACGAGTGCCCCCAAAAAGGATGTGAACAAAAATTCTGGTTCTTCAGTTGCCCCCCCAACGGATGGAGGCTCAGGATCTGATGCCGGAGCGTCCTCGGTGGACATGGATGTTTTGGCATCTTTTCTGGCTGAGGGTAGGAATCATCTGGATGACATTGAAGAACGAATTCTCAGTTTCGAAAAAAGCGGTGATCTTGCCATTGTGGAGGAAATATTCCGGGCTATGCACACCATTAAAGGGGTTTCCTCGTTTCTTGACTTACCCCGTATTCAGCAGCTCTCCCACAGCATGGAGTATCTGCTTGAGGATTTACGTTTGGGAAAAATATCCATGGATGCGGACTTGGCGGATCTTTTACTTGAGGGAACCGACCTCCTTAGCGCTCAACTGGATGAAATTCAGACCTGGTATGATTCACAGCAGGGGAAAAAGGTAAAAACCATTCCCGGCAGCACCATCCCTGTGGATGACATTATCGCCAGGTTGGAAAGACGCCGGGGGGGAGAGAATCAGCAGGGGGCAGGGAGCGGATCCGCTTCCCGGGAGGCCTCGGAGAGTTTCCCGGATGTACCGTTCAGAATATTCACCCCGGGACCACCGGTAATTCCCGAAGGTTATGGAGAGCTTTTTGACGACCGGATGCTCAACGGATTCATTGAAGAAAGCATTGAACTCCTTGACCGGGTTGAAGCCGCCCTTCTCAATCTGGAACCTGGGGCAGACGCCTCGGACTCCATTGATGAAGCGTTCCGTGCCATTCATACGGTAAAGGGAAATGCGGGATTCTTCCAGTATGCGGATGTTGAAACTCTTTGCATGGATTTGGAAAGCTTCCTGGATACCTTCCGAAACGGCAGTAAACCTCCGGACCAGGATCAAATCTCAGTGATATTTAAAACCGTGGATGCAATCCGGAGCGGGCTGGTTCTCCCCGGGGAAGAGGTGAGCGAAGAGTCCAACAACGGAGAATCCGGAGGTGGAAAATCCGGGAACAAGAAAAAAAGCGCTGACGCAGATCCGGGGAATGGGTCCAAATCCGGGTCAGATCCGGGCGGCATCTCCAACGGGACAGCAGTTGGTGAAAACCCGTCGGAACATGGTTCCCAGTTCCAGCAGGCAAATATCGAACTGGGGCAGATTCTTGTTGATATGAAACTTGTCGGGCAGGAACAGGTGGAAGAAGCCCTTCAGCAGCAGGATATGAAGGTGGGGGAGATCCTTGTTCAGAAGGGCCTGGTGAAGGAATCAGATATCTCCGCTGCCCTCGCACGGCAGGGGAAACAAGCCGCCGCACAACAGGTCTCCAAGGGGAAAAAACATGTCCGGCAGGATATCCGGGTGGATACACAACGGCTGGATAGGTTGTTCAATTTGGTGGGTGAGTTGATCACCGCCGAGTCCATGGTTCTTCACAATCAGGATCTGGAAGGTTTGAACCTTGAGAATTTTACCCGGGCAGCGGGTTCGCTGAACAAGATCACCCGGGAAATTCAAGAATTGACCATGTCCATACGGATGATACCCCTGGACGGATTGTTCAATAAAATGCGCCGCCTGGTTCGGGACCTGAGCAGAAAATTTTCCAAGGACATTCAGCTTCATATTAGCGGAGAAGATACAGAAATGGACCGGAATGTGATCGATGAAATTTCCGATCCTCTGGTTCATATCATTCGTAATGCAATTGATCACGGTATTGAGACAAAAGCCGAACGGCGAAGCGCCGGAAAGAATGCCGCCGGAAGTCTTACTCTCTCGGCCCGGTATGAAGGTAACGAAATTTGGATCTCAATACGGGACGACGGAAAGGGGCTGAACCGGCACAAGATTCTGGACAAAGCGCTGGAAAAAGGAATTATTTCCAGTCAGGAAGCCGATTTTCATGATGAAGAGGTTTTTAATCTGATATTTGAACCCGGGTTCTCAACCGCCGCACGGCTTTCGGAAGTTTCCGGAAGAGGTGTGGGAATGGATGTGGTAAAAAAGAATATTGAGAAACTCAGGGGGAAGGTGAGTATAAGCTCAGTGGAAGGGCAGGGTACGGAGTTCATTCTGAAGATTCCTCTGACCCTGGCGATTATCGACGCCATAGTATTTACCGTTCAGGACTCCCTATTTTCCCTTCCCCTCACCGATATTATTGAATTTCATAACCAACGGCGTTCTGAGCTGGTGCAGACGGAAACCGGGCGCTATGTGCTGAATATCCGCAATGAACTGTTCCCCGTGGTGGATCTCAACGCATTTTACGGGCTGGAAGATTCTTCCCAGGAGACGGGGGGCGGTAAGCTAGATGAAGGGATCATGATCATCACCCAGGCTCACCAACAGAAAATTGCCATCCGGGTGGACGCCATCATGGGGAATTATCAGCTGGTCCTGAAAGCACTGCCGGAATATATGGGAGATGTTCGGGCTGTTTCCGGCTGCAGCATTATGGGAAGCGGAGAAGTCTGTTTAATTATCGACAGTGGGGCACTGATGAAAGCTATACTTGAATAGGGAGGTTCGCTTTTTTGGGCGGAATCGTAAGCATTCAAAAACATGAGTTTCAGGAAATCTCTTCCATGGTGTATAGCAATTTCGGGATTCATCTTACGGAAAAGAAGATGAGTCTGGTGCAGGGGCGGCTGAATAAGGTGCTCCGGGAAAAGGGGTACGACAGCTTCTCCCGCTATTTTCAGGACATTAAAACTGATGACACGGGCATGATGCTGATCGAACTCATAGATAAAATTTCCACCAACCACACCTATTTTTTCCGGGAAACCGGACATTTTGAACTGCTTCACTCCCATATTCTGAATGATATTGATACCAGGTTTCTCAAGGGAGATCCGGGGGAGTACCGAATGTGGTGTGCAGGATGTGCAACCGGAGAAGAGGCATATACCCTGGCAATGGTGCTCCGGGAACATTTTCCCGGCCTTCCGGAAAAACTCCGGCATCCACTGATTCTCGCCACCGATATCAGCACCAAAGCCCTGGGCGCAGCCATCAGGGGAAGATACGAGAAGAAAAAGCTGGACATGGTTCCCAATCATCTTGTGAGCAAGTATTTCACCCTCCTCCAGGACGGCGGATACATGGTGAAGGACAGCCTGAAAAACCTCATTCTCTTTAAGCGGCTTAACTTCATAGATGATAAATTTCCGTTTAAGCGGCGCTTCCATGTGATCTTCTGCCGAAATGTGATGATTTACTTCGATCAGGAGACCCGGCAGAAGCTGGTGGAAAAATTTCACGATGTTCTTGTTTCCCGGGGATATCTCTGCATCGGTCACAGTGAATCTATAACCCGAACCAACACCGAGTTTGAATTTATCGCACCGGCAGCCTACCAGCGGAGGATGTAGAATGAGCAGGATCCGAGTTTTAGTGGTGGATGACTCCGCCATGGCCCGACAGATTATTGAGAAAGGACTCTCCTCGGACCCAGACATTGAAATTGTGGGAACCGCTGCGGATGTGTACCAGGCCCGGGACTTGATTGTGTACCGGGAGCCCGACGTGATCACCCTGGATGTGGAGATGCCCAAAATGGATGGGGTGGAATTCCTTCGCCGCTTCATGCCCCAAAAGCCCGTACCCGTTGTGATGGTCTCCGCCATGACAGGCCCCGGAGCGCAAATTACCCTGGAGGCTCTGGAATACGGTGCGGTGGATTTTGTTCTTAAACCCTCAACCTCATTCGGTGTGGGACTGAAGGAGATG
>NZ_JBXWXS010000005.1:0-60967 GCF_059431795.1 Salinispira sp. | reverse complement strand
CGTCGCTGACAAAGCTTTTATCCACCAGCTCCACATCATCAACGGCCAACCCCTGCACAAAATCCTCCTCCACAAAGCGGGTGAGAAACTGATGAAATACCTGCTTGCTTGAGAAAAGGAATTTATAAGCACTGTCCCAGGGCTTTCGTTCTGCCATAGACACAAGTATACGACGTTTCATAAACCACGACAATTGCTTAGCCTGCAGCCGTTCTGCAGGAAACCAAAGGCTGGTCAGCGGCATGTGCCGCTTGCTCGCCTATGCAACCAACGGCGCGAATCCCCGCGCCTCAATAATGCAATAATTAATACAAAATCATACGTGGTCCCTTCAATATTTGTTACGTACAATGAGCACTCATTCCGCTACACCATCCGTGACCATTGTGTGGAAATCCGTGGTTTTAAACAACTCCCTCATATGTGCTACACTTCGAAGCTACAGCCCAAGAACACGGAGACGACGATGCAGGAAATTTCGAACCAGTCCCTAAAACTCGAAGAACTCAGTCTCATCAATCCCCCGGGCATTGACCCAAGGCGGGTACAGCTTTGGGTGGACGATTCCTGGTATAATGCTCCCCGCCGAAATCTTTTGATCATGCATGACGGGCAGAACCTGTTCCGCGACGAGGACGCCCATTATGGCATCTGGGGCATAGTGCCGGCCCTCCGGCGGCTCAGATCTCTTGGGGCAATACCTCCGACAGCGGTAGTGGGGGTCTGGAACAGTGGGGAAAACCGCTGGCTGGATTACATGCCCATGATCTACCCGGCGGACAGCAGACGATGGAAGGAGCTCATGGCTGAACATCAGGCCCTCAGTGAGCATCCCCGCTCGACGGTCTATGGTGAATATATTATCAGCTCGGTGATCCCCGGAGCTCTGGAGTATTTGGGGGCGGAGCAGGGCGACTGCCGGATCCACACCATGGGCTCAAGTATGGGGGGCCTCATATCTCTGGATTTATTTATCCGCTATCCTGAGATCTTTCAGGGAGCAGGATGCCTGTCCACCCATTGGAGTGCAGGGGAAAACGCCACCATAGAATACGCAAAAACCGGCTTGGCCCAGTGGGCGGGGGGCGACGCTAGGCGCATATACTTCGATTTCGGAAGCAAAGGACTGGATGAGGACTACCTGCAGTATCAGAATAGGCTGGACGAATACCTGATCGACAGAGGAATAGCCTACGGCAGGGATTTCCTCAGCCACCGCTTTCCCGGCGCCGAGCACAGTGAGGGGGAGTGGCGGATGCGCCTGGAGGTTCCGCTGCTGTTTCTTCTTTCACGCTATTAAGGCTTCCTAAACATCCGTTGTCTTGCCCCGGATCCGTTTCGTGCTGTTTTCCGCCGCACCCCTTTGAGATATACTCATTCCCATGAAATACCACTGTATATTAATTGATCATGATGATACCGCCGTGAACAGTACCCCCAGCGTCCACCATCCCGCTCACGTGGAGCAGATGAAGCGGCTGGGCAGGGAGGAGCAGACCCGGAATCTGGAGGACTGGTTCCGCCTGAACTATCACCCGGGCATCCACCATTTCCTAGAGAAGGATCTGGCATTAAATGAACAGGATGCTCTGCTGTGCTACAACGTGTGGAGGGAATACACCCAGAGCCTCGTACCGCCCTTCTTTCCGGGCATGCTTGAGCTTCTCAGTGAAGTGGTGCGCCGGGGGGGCGTCGTGGGAGTGGTTTCCCATTCGGAAGTTGATATTATCCGCCGCCATTATGAACTGCAGCAGGATGTACCGGGCTTCATGCCCTCCGACATTTTCGGGTGGACCGGCGAGCCGGAAAAGGCCAAACCCCATGTCTGGCCGGTGGAAGAAATGATTCGCCGCCACAGCCTGAGCCCGGAAGAGATTATCATGATCGATGATCTCAAGCCGGGCATAGAAATGTCCAGGAGGGCAGGAATTGCATCCATGGGCGCCGGATGGAGCCATTCAATTCCGGAAATCCGGGATGATATCAGCGCCATGGCCGATTTTTATTTTACCTCGGTTTCCCAGGCGGCCCAATGGCTTTTGGAATAACGGGCTTCTCTAATAACAGCGGCTGGGAAATACCAGAGGCATCCGAAATAACAGAGCTGCGGGCCGCACACGACCCGCACCCGCCGTACAAACATCGACCCGTATCTTGCGGTCCGCATCAAGAATCAGAGGCTGAGAAACGCCGTGAGTCCCAGTTTTAACACCCAGCCGTCGCTCGACCCGTGAGTGTAGGGCATCAGTTCCAGACCGAAGGGAATGGCCGGATTGATGTCATCCAGCTGCAGAATGGCTGCGGTTCCTCCTGTCACGTACATGTCGCTGCTTTCTCCGGGATTTATGATCGTCATGAGGCCTGCAAAACCTTTCACTTTGAAGACCGGCAGATTGATCATATACCAGTCCAAATTTATTGTTGCGGAGGCCTCAATAGGGTTGGAGCTTCCCGCAGGAGGATCGCCCAGTGCAAAATAGAGGGAGAAGCCTAAATCCTTCAGGCTCTTTTGACCACGGGAAGAAAATCCGCTTAAAAATTCCACCGATGTGAAATTGCTGGAAGCACCCAGGTGAACTCGGGTATTGCCCTCACCTGCGGCAAGGCTCATACCCGGGCTTCCTGATGTATCCGAATCGCTCATATTTATGAAGTCGAAATTACCCTGAACCAGCAACATTCCCGGCTCAAGATTCACGCTTCCCCCAATCCACACCGGCTGAAAATAGAGAGTGTTTTCCTCCCGGCTTTTCAGATACACCACATCCACCAGATCGCTGTAGCGGCGGGTCTGTCCCTCGCTTCCCCCATCCGAGGCCAGCTCACGGTATACATAGTATATTCTATCCAGCTCGTATTCCCGTGCTTCATTGCCTTCAGCCCGGATGAGAATTTCATCATTCCGGAGTAAGATTTCCTCAATGGTTTCAAAACGGGGCTTTCGTGAGAGATTGCTGAAGGAAGCATCGGGTTGGTCCGGCAGGTCGCTCACATTTGCCTCGTTCTGGTCGGTCTCGTTCTGGTCGGCGTTGTTCTGGTCGGTCTCGTTCTGGCCGGCGTTGTTCTGGGCACTCACAATTGTGGGGAGCACAAGGGCGAGTATCAATATTGTGAATAGGGTTTTACAGAATGTTTTTTGCATATTTGCTTCTCCAGAGTGTGAGGATGAAATCGCTGATATCAATTTCCAGGCTGTTCTCCCCTTTGGGCAGATGGAGGATATGAAGTCTGCGTCCGCCGCCGGCGTACTCATCGGCAATGAGGCCCACCTGGTCGTCAGCCCGGATTCCCATATTGTACGCCTGAGTTTCGCTGAGCACTTCCTTTACCTGGTACAACTTCATGCTGATGCTTTCGTTTCCCGCATCAAAATCCACGCTCCGTAATGAATCGCCGTGGACGGAGAATCCGAAGTTGGCCAGAAGGGTATCCACCTTATACTGGATAAAATTCGCCGTGTTCAGGGGAAAGTCCGGTCTGCGGTGAAGGCGTGTAAGCAGACGGCTGCTGCTGCCGTCGCTGTGGCGGATCTGAAGTTCCACCATCGAACCGATGCTCCGGGAGGCGATATAGTCCTGCATCTCTTCCGTCTCTCCGGCACTGATGTTATTCACCGCCATAATAATATCTTCCGATTTCACTCCGAACTCTTTCAAAGGAGATGAGGGGAATAGATAGTCGATCCGCAGCCCTTCTTCCACTTCACTTGATGTTAATCCCAACCATGAATTGCCGGTGTGTTCCCCATCCATGAGCTGCTGAATTCTACTGAGAATCGTACGGGTGGGTATGGCGAAGTTGATTTCCTCGCCGCTCAGCCCGCTGGTGACCAATCCATAGATGCGGAAATCATCTCCCAGCATCATGCCGCCGCTGTTTCCCGGAGCCGAATTGGCATCGAATTGAATGACATTTCCCACCTCCGCTGCAGGCCGCTGGACGGTGGATATAATGCCGCGGCTAAGACTGTCGGTGTATCCATAGGGATGCCCGTAGCTGTACATTGTTTGGCCCTGTTGCAGCCGGCTGCTGTCACCGAAAATGCTGCGCATATGGAGACTGAAGGGGAGGCTCGTATCAAGCTGAAGCACGGCCAGATCGTTGAGAGTATCCACACCCCTGACTTGGGCGGGAAAGCTGCCGCCGTCCCGGTCTCGCACCTGGATATCCACAGAGGTATTGTTCGGATTATCGAAGCCCTGGACCACATGATATGCGGTGAGTACATGCCGGGGACCGATGGCGATGCCGCTGCCGCTGTACTCCGCCCGCCGTTCAACAATATCCTGAACATTGTAACGGAATTCCACCGTTATTTCCGTGAGAAGCCGGGAAACCGTTTCAAGATCCAACGCTTCACTCTGGAAGAACTCTTCAATTAAAGGATGATCCAGTGCGAAGAGGATATCGAACGCGCCGGTATTGAATGATTCCTCCGCCAGCAGGTCCCTGCGTTCGGCGAGATCTTTTTCAGCATCCTCAATGGTGGGGATATTTAGGTTCATGAGCGTATCGAGATTATGATAATGAACGAGAGCCGCAGAGAAGCGCTTCTCATCCAGGGCCCGGGTGAACCCTTCCTGTTCCAGCCGGTACAATTCATTCAGCAGGGTTCCTGCTGCTTCAGGGTAGCTGTCATAATGCTCATTCAGAAGCTGGAGGGACTGAAAAGGATCCGGTCCCTGGAAGAAATATCTCACTTCCTGAATGAAGGCATCGGCATTGTAGCTTTCCTGCACGTCGGTGCTCTGGCAGGAAACGGCAAGCAGGAGTATTGCCAATACTGCCGCAAAGGAGCGGCTGCGTTTCCAGATTCGGTTCGGAACCTGTTGAAGTTGTGGTGTTTCCAATGATGTTGAATCCATCGGTCCTCCGGATGGTGATATTTTTACTGTCTGTAGAATCTGAAGCTACAGAATGAATCTGAAGCTACATAATATAGAAGGGGTAATAATCAGTCCAGCACATGCGCAAGCCCAGCACAGCGGTCGACACAAGGACCGGCACAGCACAGCAGCCGGTAGAGGGGCCAGCCCAGCACATGCGCAAGCCCAGCACATGCACCAGCCCAGCATGGAGGCCGGTACAGGGACCGGCACAGAGAATCTAAAGGCCCTGCAGTTAAATTTTTCCCACAGGAGCAGCATAGACCATCAGCTCATTTTCCCCGTCAATCTTCAAAAGAGCGTCGCACTTGTCCTGATCGTAGGCGCCTATGGCACAGGTCCCCCCGTCAATGGCCGCGCAGGCCAGGTAGAGATTCTGGCACAGGTGCCCGGCGTCCAGAGCCACAAGTTTGGGCATTCTACCGGGATAGCGCCAGTGGGTCCGGTAGGGAACTGCGGTCCAGAGAAATATTACCGGTGCACCCCAGCCCTGTCCGTTCAGCGCTTCCCGGCAGAGTTCCCGGAGATTCCCGGGCTGGGAATAGAGCAGAAGATCGTGATCATAGGGCCGGTATAAATAGATGCCCTCCTGGAGACCTTCTACGTTGAACACTGCAATATAGGTTTCAAAGGGGTGACGGGCTCCGGCGGAGGGGGAGGGCCGTCTGCTTCCTCTGGCGGTTGCTTCGTGAACACCCTGGGTTGCAAACAGCAGCCACCCCAGTTCTTCAACAGACAGGCCCGTATCCAGAAATTTGCGTTCGCTGCGCCGGGTGAGAATGGCGTTTACCAGATCGATGCCGGTAAAACTGTCAAACTCAGGTTCAGGAAGGGGAACTGTTTTTCCGTCATATTCCTTCTGGAATGCCGGTGTTTCCCTGCCCTTTTGCTGATCCGACTCTATTTTCAGATTCCAGTTCGATTTCAAATTTGATACATCCATGGATAGTCATCTTCTCCTTTGTACAGGTTCCTCCTTGAGAATGATTCCGCACAGAAGCAACAGTACGGCCGCACCGGCCAGAACCGCGGCCGCCGGGCCGTAACTTCCGGCGATGCTCAAACTGGCAGACAGCATAATCGGCCCTAATGCGGAGCCTGCAACAAGGATTCCCATAATAAAACCGGAAATGGCCCCCAGATGGGTTGTACCGAAAAATCTCGGCCAGGTAAGGGCTGTGAGACTGCTGAAACTCCCCCCGGCAAGACCGTTTCCCAAAATGATTATAGCAGTAAAAATGAATCCGGGCTGTAAAAAATTAATACCGATCATGGAAATCAGAAGACCGGAGAGCAGGGTGCTAAGAACCCATTTCAGTCGGATGTAATCCGAGGCGAAGCTCACCAGGAAGTTCACGATAACCGAGATAATTCTTACCGGAATAAACACCGAAACGGCAATGCTCCTGCCAATCCCCGCTTCGGCAAATATGCTTACCACATGGAAGGTGAAGCCGGTAATAAAGAGTGAGCTGAGCCCCACCGAGAGCCCGTACACCCAGAAGCGGGCGGTTTTGACCGCTTCGGGAAGGGACATGTCGGGTTGCTCTGGAGCGTCCACCGATTCATCCTGTCTGCCCCCGTGCTCCCGTTCGCCGTTCTCCCCGAGCTCCTCTGGGGTATTCTGATGGATTTCCTCTGAGTTCCGTTTTGTTAGCTCCAAATCCTCAACGGCTCCATCGGGTTTCAGTCCCACAGATTCAGGATTGTCCCGGACCAGGATTGCGTACAAGCTGACCCCGAGGGTCAATACAATGACCCCGCTGATCCGCCATGCCCCCTGCCATCCTGCGGCTTGGATGAGAAGATCGAAGAATGCCGGTGCGGAATTAAAGCCGAAGCTCACAAATGTACCCACAATGGCACTGACCATTCCCCGCCGCTTCACGAACCAGCGCATGGGCAGATTGCGGCTCACCAGGGTGAGAGAGCCCTGGCCGAGAAAACGGAGAAGGAAGAAACCCGCACTCATAATTATCATTGCGGTCAGGACCGGTGGGAGCAGGCTAAGGCTCCGGGTTGCGGCGTCTACCATTCCCTCAATATAGCTGAGCAGAATGAGAGCAAGGCCCAACAATGCGGCTACAATGCTTCCGAAACGCCTGCTGCCCCAACGGTCCAGAAGTACTCCGCTGGCAGAGAGAATGGCTGCAGAGGAGAGGGTTCCGATCATATATGCCAGGCTGAGCTGATCCCGGCTCAGCCCTAAAGCTTCAATGAGGTAATCGGTGAACACCGACACCCCGATGGTCTGGCCGGGAATGCTTAATAGCATTCCGATGGTGCCCGCCCCCACCATTACCCAGCCATAGTAAAACGGCATTCGCCGATATATATTTATCTGTTTTGCTTCCATGCTGCGAATCCTTATTGGTTGTAGTATTTTTTACATTCGAAGAGAGGAAGTCTTAGCATATTTCACCGATCTTGGGAATGAACAAATCAGAGGGGTGGGAGGAATGGATGGGGGAATCAGGCCGTTTGCCGGCCCACAAGATTCCGGATAGCTGAGAGAGTCTCTGGAGATATAATGTGCTCCATTCGGCATGCGTCTTTTTCAGCAATCGGGAGGGGGACTCCCAGGGTCTGGACCAGGTATTTGGTAATGCACACATGGCGCATCTTTACATCTTCCGCCAGCGCAAGGCCTTTGGATGTGAAGCGGATGCTTCCGTATGGCTCGTGTTCTATGAGTCCGTCCTCTTTGAGAATTTTCAATGCCCGGTTCACACTGGGCTTGGATACATCCAGGGCCTTGGCAACATCAACCGAATGAACGGGGTGCTCCTTTCCTTCCAACTCAAGAATGGTTTCCAGATACATTTCCAGGGATTCGCTGTATGACATAAGAGTTCACCTCTTGCTATAAGTATAGTACGCAGAGAGCCCCGGCGCATCAGGCCGGGGCCTTCCAGGGAAAAATTCCCCGGTTCTATCATTATCCGCAGCTGCATCCAGGGTCCGAACGGTCGCCGCCGGAGGAATTATTCCTCAGGTCATTGCGGAGGGTATTGCCTCGGGCATTGCGGTGACCATTGTCGGGGGCATTATGAGAGCCATTAGGATAACCGGAGGAGCAGCTTTCCGCCGGAGCCGTGCACTGATCCAGCAGGGGGCAGGATGCACAGCCGGGGAAAACGTTGGCCGGAAGCTCTTTGCGCTTCTTTCGGTCGGCGTGGATTTTTAGAATGCCGGGGGTCAAAGCCAGAACGATGACCCCAAGAACCAGCAGGTTTGCAGCAATCATTTGGCCTTTCCTGTTTCAACCGGTGACAGGGAAATGGATGCGCCGGAGCTGCTTCGGCTTCCTTTCCACATGAAATACCCGATCACGGAGATGATCGCCGCCACAGCCAGCAGGCCGGGGAGAAAGCCGGCTCCAACTGTTCCGGCGGTAATCAGAGTACCGACTTGGTATACCAGAAAGGAAAGGACATAGCCCATACTAAGCTGAAAGCCTATGGCCCCCCACAGCCATTTAGGCGATTCCATTTCCGAGTTCATGGCACCGATGGCCGCGAAACAGGGCGGGGTAAAGAGGTTGAATACCAGGTAGGAGAGGGCCGCCACTGCGCCGATTCCGAAGACTGAGAGTACTTCTCCTGATCCGGATATCAGCGCCAGCTCTTCAATATCAATAAAATTGGTAATGGAAAAGGTAACCGCCAAGGTTCCCACCACGTTTTCCTTGGCTATGAAGCCGGTGATTGCCGCAGCGGCGAACTGCCAAATGCCGAAACCCAGAGGAATAAAGATAAATGCGAGAGGAGATGCAATGCTTGCCAGAATGCTGCTTCGGGGCATGCTTTCTCCCACCACCTGGAACTGCCAGTTAAACGTTTGGAGCACGTGGACTACCGCATTACACACCAGAATGATGGTTCCCGCTTTAATAATAAACGCCTTTGCCCGGCGGAACATGGACAGAGATGCCCGGCGGATATTGGGAAAGCGGTACTCCGGAAGCTCCATAATAAAGTAGGACCGGGATCTGTCACCGGTAATCCGGCGTACGATTAAGCCGCTGAGAATAATTACAAAGATGGCGAGAAAATACATGGATGTACCCACCCATGCCTGGTCTCCGAAAAACACCCCGGCGAACAATGCAATAATGGGCAGCTTGGCTCCGCAGGGCATAAATGGCGAAAGCATGGCGGTGGTTCGCCGCTGCCGATCATTTTTAATGGTGCGGGTGGCCATGATTCCGGGAATTGCGCATCCGGTACTGACGATCATAGGAATAATGGACTTCCCCGACAGACCGATTTTCTTGAAAAACCTGTCCATAATAACCGCAACCCGGGACATGTAGCCCGAATCCTCAAGAAGGGCAAGCATGAAAAACAGCACCATAATAAGCGGCAGGAATCCCACAACCGCACCCACACCGCCGATGATTCCGTCTAAAAGCAATGCGCTGAGTACGGGACTCACCTGATTTCCCAACAGGCCCTCAACCCAGCCGTACACTCCGTCGATTCCTGCAACCAGCAGATCCGCCAGCCAGGGCCCAACCCAGGTCTGGGACACGGAAAACACCAGCCAGATTACTCCCCCAAAGATGGGCAGTCCCAGCCACTTGTGGGCCACAATTCGGTCCACCGAATCCTGGAGGGTTTTCCGGGAAGAATCCACTTTTCTCCGCTCTGCCTGGTCTACCAGGCGGTTCACCCAGTCAAAGCGTTTAGGATCTTCCTTTGAGCTCCCATCGGCCGTAGCCGTGCTTCCGGGGGAAGAGTAGGCCGCCGCCTGGGGTTTCGTATCCCGGAAACGTGTACGCGCCGATTCCACCAGTTCGCCCAGTCCGTTGCGGCTCTGGGCGCTGGCCACGGTCTGAATTACCGGGCAGTTGAGTGCATCGCTGAGAATTTGGGTGTCCAGAATTATCCCTTTCTTAGACTGAAGATCGCTCTTATTCAGAGCCACAACCACAGGAATTCCGAGTTCTAAAAGCTGGGTGGTGAAATAGAGGCTCCGGTTCAGGTTGGTTGCATCCACAATATTCACAATTACATCCGGCCGTTCATGCTGAATGAAGTCCCGGGTAATGGACTCTTCTCCGGTGAATGGAGAAATGGAATACGCACCGGGCAGATCCACGATCCGGATATCTTCGGCACCCGGATTCAGGGAGTCCTTCACCGGACCTTCCTTTTTCGAGACGGTTACTCCGGGCCAGTTGCCCACATGTTCGGTACTGCCGGTAATGGCATTGTAGAGGGTGGTCTTCCCACAATTGGGGTTACCGGTAAGTGCAATCTTCATTGCTCACTCCTATTGGTATCACAGAGCCGGGGGCTCCGAGGGTTGGCTGCAGGTATGGATTCTTTCTGCCGGTGGATCAGGTTCTCTCTAACGGATTGCAGCTGACATGCATTCTCATGGCTAAAAGTTAGACTGGACTAACTTGTTGTCCAAAAAAACACGCGCCCGGAGCGCCTTCTTCAGGCGATCCGTTCCTGCCGGGAGGCTGCCTTTACCGCCGCCGGAGCGATGCCGATGGCCGAGGCCAGATCCGAGTCTATACTGTAGCGGGCGTTTTTCACATTAATAATCATGTTGTCAGCAAGGCGTGAAATAACGGTAACCTTTTCTCCAGGATAACAGCCCAGGGTGAACAGAAATTCTTTCATTCCCTCTTCGGCTGCTGATATATGTGAAATGGTATATTCGCTATCGGTATGTGTATTTAGTAGTGTCATGTCTGACCTCCCCAAATATGTTAGCTTGACTTAACTTTATGACAAGTTTATCCGTGCTAACAGAATCTGTCAACCAGAAATATGAAGGAAGCGCTGAAATCAATAAAAAAATATCTAAATCAATTGTGGAGCAACTTACGCCGGTACCGGGCCTGCCCGCCGCCCCGTTTTCCAAAAACGCGGAGCAATTTTAGAAAACGATGGTATATCAGAAGTCCGTGAGAGGCTTTAAATATCATGCCAGTATGGATATCTTGTACGGTAGATGGAAACCGCAGGAAACAGAAACACAGATTCAGCATCTACCGGACTATCCTCAGGGTCTCTACATCCCTTGGCATCCTTCATTCAACAGTCAATTGATGTCAGGGGGAGGTGGATCATCCACCGGGACCAAATAATGGAAATCCTGGGAATGGAGCTTGAGGATTTTTACACTCGCATTGAACAAAGCCGTTCACCCCTGGTGAATTTCGCCACCCACGAATACGGCCATACAAACATCGGCAGCCTGATTACATTGCTGGAAGATATCGGCTATGACGATGCGCCCCGGATATTTTGGGAGGCAGGTCTTTTTATTCCCTATGATATTCAGATAGAGCTACAGGAAACGGTAATTGAGCTGGTTTCCCGGGAAAAGAGCCTGCACAGCATCGATTTTATGAGCTTCGAATCCATGTTCAACACATTCGGCAACTTTCCCTCCGCCCTGGACGTGTATCTGGATGAGTTCTTCCCCTGGGAACATCTGCGGGATGAAGCCGCAGAACTGGTGATCGAATCCCACCCGGAAACCACCGGTGAACTTCTGCGTCCCTATATGGTGGGACTGGCGGAACAGTTGTTTCGCAAAGGCTATGTGCCCTACCGGGACCTGTTCTCTGACATCTTTCTGGAACTGCGGCAGTATCTTATCATTCACGGTCTCATTTCCGATCCCGATTTCGATGAAACCCGATCCCGGGGGGGCAGCGAAAGCGGCCGGAGCAGGACATCCGAAGACGCTTTTTCAGACCGCCGGATTGAGAAACGCCGGGCTCTGGCATTGTTCGGGCTCAGCGAAGTGCAGGCAGCAAATCCCGCCCAGGTGAAACGCCGCTACAAGCAGCTGATGAAAACCTACCACCCGGATATCAACCCCATGGGCCTGGAAAAGGCCAAAGAAATAAACACCGCATATCTGCTACTCATCGGCTGAGTATTCACCGGCTGGGGGACTGCTTACGGCTGCGGTATACGCTGTAGAGCATCCAGGAAGGAATGAGCAGTACCACCTGAAGCAGCAGATATGCGTTGATAATCCCGAGCATATCTCCCATCCAGCCCAGAAGCAGACTTGCAAGAGCGAACACGGCGCTTCCCGCCAGGGATACAATGGAACCCATGGTTGCCCGCTGCCGGTGGCTGAACTCATCCTGCTGCAGGCTGTTTTCCCCCACAGACTGAACTCCGAACATCAGGCTGGTGGAGGCGATAAGCAGGGGCGAAACCGGACCGGCCAGCAGTAAAGCCGCGGCATGCAGTCCCCGGCCCGCAAGACGGGTGAAAATTACCGATGTAAGTCTGCCGAATCGTCGGGTGATCCTGCCGCTGTAGTGGAAACTCAGGGCAGCCATGAGATTTCCCAGTGTTTTGGCTATACCGATGGCCCAGACAGGCCACAGCATCGCAAAAAATGCCGCTTGAAACTGATATCCCGCTTCGCCGAATGAGTGTCCAAGCACCGAAGCGCTGCTGATTTTTCTGAGAACGGGATTACGACGGAATTCCCGGAAGGCGGCACGAAGTTGGTGCAGCGGATTCTTTCTCCGGGTATCAACCGGGGTATCTTTAAAAAAGAATGCAATAATGAAGCATCCCAGCTGGGGAATGACCGACAGCCACATCACCAGAGAGTAGGAAATAGAGGCCAGTATTCCCCCCGCCACTGCGGATACGGCAAGTGCCAGCTGGAACATGCTGGAGGTCCTTCCCAGATAATGGGCATAGTCCTTTTCTTCACCCCGTGACTTGAGAAAATCATAGAGAAATGCATCGTTGTTGCCGCTGTAGAGGGCGGCCGAAAGGCCGAAAAACGCTGCTCCGATGAGTAAACTCAGATATCCGTTATCCAAAGCAAAGAACAGGCTCCCGATAAGTGCAGCGGCAGCTCCGAAAATAATGCCCGCTTTTCTCCCCAGATGATCGGATATGAGCCCGGTGGGAATCTCGAAGAGGGCTGAGCTGAGAGTCATGACGGAAAAAACCGCCATTCCGCCCACGTACGACCCGCTTTCATGGGAAAACACCAGTATTGCCACTGCGGCCCACAGTTTGAAGTCAGTGAGAAAATTAAAAACATACAGCAGCCTGATATTTCTGTGCACACTTAAGTGTAGAAAGTATTCCGGTTCCGGTCCAGGCAAATAGAATGAATTTTTCAGCGGGCTATTGATTCGGGAGCAAAAAAGAAGTACAGCTGATGTATGGAACAACAGCCCCTGATTATCCAACAGGAAGAAGAGAATAGACCCATAACCACCATCAGTGCAATTCTGGCTTCCGTGCTGCTCATGGGAGTAGGGTCGGCACTTCAGGGAACCGCCCTTTCTATTCGAGCCGGCCTGGAGGGATTTTCCGCTTCATCAATTGGTATAATCATGTCCATGTATTACGTGGGGCTGGCTTTGGGGATATTTGTTGCCGGGCCGGTGATTCGCCAGGTGGGATACGTGCGCTCATTCGCAGCCTTCGCCTCCTTTGCCTCGGCCACATCCATAATCCATATACTTGCGGTGGAACCGATTACCTGGATCTTCCTGAGATTGATTCACGGTATCTGTCTGTCGGTGATGACGGTTGTAGTGGAGAGTTGGCTGAATATCTCTTCCACCGAAGTGAACCGGGGAAAGATCCTCAGTCTCTATTCGGTGGTGCTGTTGGCGGCCATGGGGCTGGGGCAGCCGCTGATCGGGCTGTTCTCCCCCGCCACCTTTGAAATTTTCGGGGTAACCACGGTGCTTATTTCCCTCTGTCTCATTCCCCTGGCATTGTCACCGGTGACCGGCAGCCCGAAAATCAGCAATGAAAAGCCGGATTTGATCAAGACCTTCAAGAAATCGCCCCTGGCAGGATCGGGAGTGTTTGTCAGCGGTATGATAACCGGTGCCAGCTGGAGTCTTATTCCCCGTTACGGGCAGCAGGTGGGAATTCCTGAAGGAAATATCGGGTTACTCATGCTCCTTATCTCTCTGGGAACCCTGGCATTTCAGTGGCCTCTGGGGTGGCTGTCAGATAAAAAAGACCGGCGCAGAGCAATACTGCTCAGTGCTCTGGTGGGGATGATCGCATCCCTGATTATCGGAATTACCGCAGCGGAAGGCCCCGCATTACACGTGTTAATGCTGATATTCGGCGGCTTTGCAATGCCTCTCTACTCGCTGAATGTTGCCCTCATGAACGACCAGCTTACACGAGATGAAATGGTGCATGCCGCGGCGGCAATCGTGGTGTTTTACGGGATTGGATCGGCCGCCGGGCCCATTGTGGGAAGTTTGTTCATGGAGAGAATGGGGCCTGTGGGGCTGTTTTTCTCCATGGCAGTGCCGATGGGGTTATTCGTCTTCCTTGCGATGCTGCGCCTTCGGATAGTTCCAAGAATTCCCGTTTCAAGACGGGGCGCGTTCAGGGTGTACCCCCGTACATCGTTTGCCGCCTACCGTCTGCTGAGAAAAACCCGCAAATCCGGGGTGCCGGAAGCGGAAAAACCCGAGGGACCGGAGACCGAAGGTCCTTCCCTTCCTTTGGGGTAACAGCTTCTTTGGGCATAGCAGGTCCTTAAGGTATAGCAAGTCCTTTGGGCATAGCAGGTTCTTTGGGCATAACAGTCGATCCCGCCGGAAAATACATGCTAGATCGTTCTTGCTCAGACCTGTCGCCTGGCGCATTTCAGACAGAGATCCGGCGGTCGTTCAGACTGAGACCAGACCGTCTTTAAGGAGCTGTTCCGCATGATCCACCAGGGAATCGGCAATCGTCCGATATTTGAGCCTTAGAATATCCCGGGATCTTGCGGCATCCAGCTTCACCGGCACGCCGTAGTTATTTCGGGTGTAACGCCAGCTGAAACCCAGAAAGGGCCCCATGACATAAAACATGGCTTTGGGCAGCACCCGGGGATTGACCGGCAGGCGTCCCCCCTGCATGTTCTGCAATACTTTACCCGCCTCCGGCAGGCTCTTTTCTTCGCTCATGAGTATAAAACGGCCCTTCGCCTCCGGATGTTCAAGGGCAAGAATGTGAGCCTCTGCAACATCTCTCACATCCACCATTCCGAAATGAAGATCGGGAATGCCCTGCTTGAACTGGCCGGTGAAAAAACCTGCAACCGTAGACGATGAAGTTCCGTCAAGCCGCTTGGAAAGGGATGGGCCCACCACAAATGACGGGTTAATTACCGCCAGATCCCAGTGGTCCTGTTGCTGGGCGTACTCCCAGGCGGCCTTTTCCGCAAGAGTCTTGGAATATGAATAGGGCTGATATTTGGCAGATGCGGTGGAATTCCAGTGGTTCTCATTCAGAATGCCCTCACTGGTATTTTTCCATTCATTGTTGTCCGTATGAATTGCCGCTACGCTTGAGGTGAGTACCACCTTGCGCACAGTCTGGGCCCGGTCGGCGCTGCGCAGAACATTCTCCGTGCCCACCTTGGCGGGGCGAATTAACTCCAGCTCCGGATCTTTTATATTGCTGATAACAAATGGACTGGCTGAGTGAATCAGGGCTTCGCAGTTCGCCACAGCAGCATCGAAAGACCCTTCGGTATTCAGATCGGCTTCGAAAAGGCTGAGCTGTCCGGGGAAATTTTTCTGCATGCTTTTCAGATGCCCCACTTTCTTCTCATCCGAGAGATTGCGAACTGTGGCGTGAACCTCCATTCCCCGTTCAAGAAGCTTGAGCACAATCCAGCTGGCAATGTAGCCGCTTCCTCCGGTGACCGCCACCGGACTGAAATTCTCCGCATGTTCCATGTTTTCCCCCTGGTAAATGCCGTTCCTATCCTCTTTTAAACATACGGTTTCTCAGCTGTCCTGTCCAATTGTACCGAATCCGGCCCTTGCCCCGGTCGCGCCCCGCCTACTCCCCGTTTTTCAGCCATATACTGCCGGGATTTTGAAATGCCCGCTCCTTTCCCAGCGCCCGGTACCACAGCAGGCTGCCCAGCATATACGCTCCCAGTACCCCGAAGGCGGCGGCCAGCCAGCGCATGTCTCCGGTCTGAAAGGCCTTTGCGGGAAAATTGATGGCCAGAATAAAGGGAATGGCCACCGCAAAGGTTACCGCCGAGGCATACGTGTAGTCCGAGGCCACAGGCGTTTCAAATTCAGGATCCAGAACCCGCAGCAGGGCGAGACCGGTGGTTAGGGTTCCGGTGGACACTCCAAATATTATGAGGCTCCGGAGAAAACGGTGGTCGGTGAAAAGCCGGGATCCCATCCAGGGAACCACGGTAATAATAATGAGGGTACCCAGGCCGGTGATAATCAGTATTGGCACAATATACTTCATGGCCACCACCAGACTGATTGCGGCGATTGAACTGGTCACCATAATATCAACAGAAATTCCGGAAACCCGGCTCAAGGTCCGGGCATCCAGAATATGATCGGCTTTGAAACGCCCAAGTAACGCACGTACCAGCATGGCCAGCATGGCTGCGAAAATGAAGCTGATTCCCCAGAGATTAGTGGCCAGCTCCTCTCCCATGGGACCGAGGAATGCCAGCAGATAGCTGATACCATGAAGAAACAGATAAGTTGCAAGATAGGTGAAAAGCACGAAGATCACATTGGCGGTAAGAGAGTCGATGGCCTCGGTTTGTGTGGTCTGATAAGAGCCCGCCTGCAGCCTGCTTCCCCGGGGGAATACGCCGGTTCGCACATCTTCCCCCCGAATGCTTTTCATATAGTCGGGACTGATCCAATGCTTTTTCACTCCGTGATGTATAAGGAAAATACCGCCGAAACTGGCCATGATAAATCCGATTGCGGCGAAGGTGAGCCCCACATTTCCCGCATCCTGGATACCGAATACCCGCCAGCCTTCACCGATGGCGTATGCCTGCCCGGGACCCAGGGCGAAACCAAGGGGAAAGAGGAAACCGAAGCTGTGAAACAACCCGGGCATGATGGTCCCCATAAACAGCAGGGTGAAAACCAGACCGAACATGGCCTGAAACCCGTATTGACCGATGATCATCATGGAGAGTCCCAGACGGTTCCGGGTGCGGCCGGGACTCTTGATGGTGGGCCGCATGGCCAGAGAAATAAATGAAATACTTAACAGATGATAGGCAATTTCTCCCAGGTATTCCTGTCCAATTCCCACCAATGGAAGGAGATAATTATAGAGGGGCAGCAGGAGGAAGCCGGAAATAATCGGGACGGGAATTAAAAAACGCTGAAAAAACCGGACCTTTGCCCGTATGAGGGTACCGAGAATCAGAGCCGTAGCAATAATACCCGCATGTATATAAAACTGCCAGGAAAAAAGCATGGCATCTCCTTTGATTCGGCAATCCGAATCTCCCTTGATCCGCTGATCCGCAAAAATGATCTGGGAAAACGACCGGATAAGCATTCTGAATGAGATTCAATTATAATCGCCGCTGATTGGAGGCACAAGGAAAATGTGATGCTGGAAAGCCGGGTAAAAATATGATAAAATAACTAATATATACGCATCTTCTTGAATATGGTTCTTCAGCCTTTCATCCTCCGATCTTCTTCCCCGATGCAGCGAATCCAACACACATCAGTCGCTTGCCGGTCCGAAATTGTCAGGTGTCAACCTGCAGTTCCCCATTTTCAGTCTGCATTCGGCGATGAAATTATCTGGAGGCAGTATGAAACGTCGTATCCCCATTTCCGGTTTTTTTGCGGTCATTCTGATGCTTTTCGTATCTTGTGAGCCCACCCTCATATATGAAGGGGTCGAGGCCAGCATTATATCTCCCGACTGGGAGGAAGGCAGGGCATTCAGCTATTTTGCCGAAGCGGTTCTGGAAGAAGAGTTCGGCTTTGCGGTTGAAGTGGAAGTCCGTGAAGACTCAAATATGGACCAAATTATGTCCCTTGTGGCCGACGAAACCCACGATGCGGTTCTTGATGTGTGGACCGATTTTCACAGCCAGGCAATCACGGAATACGAGTCCCAGCTGGAACTGATCGGAACAATATATACCGATGCCAAAACCGGTCTGGTGGTTCCCCGCTACACCTACGACGGCGGCGTCACCAAAATCTCGGACCTGGCAGGCAATGACGTGGCGGGAAAGGTGATCACCGGTATCGATCCCGGGGCAGGATTGATGGGTGTTGTGGAGAATAGTATAATTCCGGATTACGGATTGGACGGCGCAGGCTACACCCTTCAGGCCGGTAGCGGAGACTCAATGAAAGCCGCCCTGGCCGACGCCGTTAGCGCCGGGGAAGACATTATTGTGACCCTCTGGCAGCCCAACGGACAGTTCGGGATTCATGAGCTGGAGATGCTGGAAGAGGATCAAACCTCCCATTTTGCACCAAACGATATCAGAATGTACGGCCGCAGCGGTCTCAGCACCGACTATCCTGAACTGGTGACCTTCATGGAAAACATGCAGTTCAGCAACGATGAGGTGGGTTCCCTGTTGGCCCATATTGCGGAATCGGAGCTTAGTGAAAAAGAAGCCGCCGCCCAGTGGAAGGCTCAAAATGAAGAGGTCTGGATGGGCTGGATGGCCCAGTAGGGTAGATAATCAATCTCACCCGGGGACACCGGGAATATGGTCTCACCTTCCCTCATCCAGGCGCTGGGCCAGAAAATCCGGCAGTCCTGCCGCCTGTATACGCTTTTGGGCCCGGGCAATATTGTAGCTGCATCTTCTGAACTGGATGCGCCGATTCTCAGGATCAAACATGGCATAGCTTGCCCGGGGATCTCCGTCCCTGGGCTTTTCCCGGGCCGTGCTGTTGGACTCTCCATCCATGGTTCATATTGTAACAGGTCAGGCGAATCATATCGAGCTGAAGCTGCAACTGGAGCGGGAACTGCAGCGTCTTGGGAGCCGTCAGGATGGTCCTGTTCACTCCATTTGGTACCGCTGGGAAAACAGGCTTCTGCGGATTTCGGGGGCGGACAGCGAAACCAGGGAGGATTTTCTTCGTCTTCAGGCCCGGGTAAAGCGGGAACCCATGCGCTACATTTCGGCATTCAGAAACTATTGAGACGTCTCCAATATTCCTACTCCCGATATTTTCCGTGAATCTTGTCACTTCAGGGCAGGGAGGATACTATGGAACAAGCGGCTATTTGTTGCCGACTCATCTTCCAGTGTCTGATCTCCCGGAGGTCCCATGAAACGTCTTCTTTCCCGCCCAGAGCGGAGTATGTCGTCTTTTTCGGGCATTCATTTTGCCCTGATAGTGGCTGCGGCCGTACTGTCTGTCTTCAGCGCCTGCGGCGGAGGAGAATCGGCGGATCTGAGCATGAAAGAAAGGTTTCTTGTCGCGGAGAATCCCGAAGCCAGAACCGAGATTACCGGTCAAATTCAGGCCGGGCTGATCAACGAGGAGAGCAGGGAGGCTGCAGGTCAGTTTCTGCAGATGGTAGAGAGGGAACGCTATGAAGCGACGGGGATAATCCGTGAGTCCGTTGATCTCTCAGCTTCCACCATCAACTATTATTCGGTGAATCCCATGGAAGCCATGGCCCAACTGGGAACCATTGGCCAGACCGGAGACGGCGGCGAACTGAAAATTACAGACCGGGGACCCGAAGGACTGCTCCCGAGTGAAAACCGGAGTCCCAGAATCTATGTGATGTTCAATCAGCCCATGGTCCCCCTGGCCAAACTTGGCGCAGTTATAACCGAAACGGACATTCTGAATATTGAGCCTCAGATCCCGGGAGTCTACCGCTGGTACGGAACCCGGACCATCGGGTTCCAGCCCGACGCTCCCATGATCGAGGAAGAGGTTTACCGGGTTTCGGTACCCGCCGGTGTCACATCCCTTACAGGAGCCAGGCTGGAAGAAGGGATTGAGTTCAATATCTACCCCGAACGCTTGGAGCTGGTGAACTTCTACCCCGGAACTCCGGAAGATTTTTATCCGCGAAATTACAATGTACCGCCCTCCTACGCGACCAGTCTGGTTCTTGAGTTCAATCAGGAGGTTGATCCCCTGGTACTGGGTGAGTACATCGAACTGAAACTGGATGATACGTCGAGCAATTTCAGCATCCGGCGTCCCCAATACTTGGGAGCTCTTGAATCCAGGACTCCCCGTGCCCTGCTGCTTGAGCTGAGCGAAGTGCCGCCTCCGAGCACCCGGGTAAGCGTAACCCTGAAAGAAGGGGCCATTCCCCGGGAAGGCTTTCCCCCCATTGAGCGGGAAAGCGTCCAGAGCATCCGCACCATCTCCCGGTTTCGGGTCTACGATATCCGCTCATCGGCGTACTCCTTCCCCCGGGATAACCGGGAGTTCAGTTATCCCCTCTACCTGCGCTTCAGCCATCCCATCTCCGAGAATCAGAGCGATAGAATTACATCTCCCGATACCTGGCATATTAGGGTGAACGGGGATGTTGTGCAGGCAGATTCTGTGGAGCTTTCCGGTTCGTATGTGAGGTTTACCGTGCCCTCCGCGGCCCCTGGGGATGTGGTGCGGATCTCGGTTCCTCCGATTATTCAGGATGTGTTTGAACGAAAGCTGAGCAACCCCGGTGAGGCCGGCCCCCACAGCATTCCCAGACCCCGTCCCTTTGTGAATTTTCCCGGACGGAGCAGCCGGAACCTGGTTCTCCGCCATCTGGAATCGGCGTTTGATCCCCTCATTCTTTTCAGTTTCCGGAATCAGCAGGAGTTTCTGCTGGGGAGCAGGGAATATGAACCGGGAGAAAGCATATCCTCCCAGCTTTCGGGTGTTTCCATGAGGCAATTGGATCTTTCCCGGATCCCGGAAGATACGGTGCGCTTCGAGACCGTTGATCTTTCCCCCTATCTGAATGAGCAGGGGCGGGGAACCGCCCTTATTAGCTGGCTGGCCCGGGATGACCGGGAGTTTAATGCCGCCAATGAGGTGAGCAACAGTGACGATCTCATGGTTACCGTCACCGATATCGGCATCACCTCCAGGGTGGCCTACAATAGGGTGCTTGTCTGGCTGAACAGCCTCAGCGACGGGACTCCCCTGGCTGAGGCCGGGGTTCGGCTGGTGCAGGACGGTGTTGTACTGGCCGAAGGCAAAAGCGACCATCAGGGCCTGGCGGTGCTCAGCGGGGAAGACGGTTACGGCTACAGGGACCGGGAAGGACTGTCCATTCAGGTGGTGCACGAAAACGATCGTGCGGAGCTTCCGTTCCGAAACACCCATAATCTCTGGCGTTTCGGGGTCAACGGCGTATACGATCCCAAGTTCATACTGGAGGACCGTTCCCGGGTGCATCTGTTTACCGACCGGGGACTCTACAAGGGAGGGGAGGAACTCGCCCTCCGGGGAATTCACTGGATACAGGATGAAAACGGCTACCGCAGCGCCGACAGCTTCTACCGCATCCGAATTATTTCGGTAAACGGCGGGGAAGAGATATGGTCCACCGGAGGAAGAACCTCAGTCAGCGGCGGATTTCATCACCGCTTCACCCTGCCGGAAAACCTGGATTCGGGAGATTACCGCATACAGTATGAACTGGATCAGCGCAGTATTGCATCGGCGGATTTTTACGTAAGCGATTTTCAGCGGGCGTCGTTTCAGGTTACAAGCAGCATTTCCCAGGAGGCAGATATTTTGGCCGGCGAATCCATGAATGCCAGAGTCACGGCCTCCTATCTTGCCGGAGGCTCTCTGGCTTCCGGGGAGTACAACTATGTATGGACTCGGAAACCGGTGACCTTCCGGCCCGATTCACCCCGATGGGAGCATTGGAGCTTCGGCACCAGCCAGTGGGGGGCGGAAAAAATCGTCAGCAGGGGAAGCGGATCCCTGGCATCCGACGGATCGGCAAGAATAACCGTGCAAACCGCCGATGCGGAAATTCCCTGGAAGCCCTATCTGTACAATCTGGAAGTACGGGTGAGCGATCTTGACCGCCGGGAGATCAGTTCCCGGACCCAGCGTATCGTCCACCCCGACCAGGTGTATATAGCGGCCCGCTTCGGTTCCTCCTCCGCCCGGGGCTGGTGGTCCCGCTTCATTCCCACCGGAGAGTCCTCCGACGCCCAATTCCGACTGGTGGATATTGAAGGTGATACGCTGGATGCTCCGGGAGAACTGGAGTACGGAATTATCAGAAAAGTGTGGAAGTCGGTGCAGCAGCAGGGTATGTACGGTAGACTCAATACCCGCTGGGAGCTGGTGGATGAACCGGTGGAGGAAGGGCGTCTTACCCTTGCGGAGGGAGGAGCAAGCCTTCAGTTTTCTGTTCCCGAATCCGGACGTCACGTTCTCTTTGTGCAGCGTGGAGGTGAAAACGGAAGGCAGACCCGAACCGAAATTCCTTTTTACGCCAGCGGCAGCGGCTGGGTGCAAACCGCATCCCAAACCCCGTCGGATATTGAGCTGGTTGTGGATAAAAATCGCTACAGCCCCGGGGAGACCGCCAGAATTCTTGTTCAAAGCCCGGTTCCAGAAGGCCGCTATCTTCTCACCCTGGAGCGGGAAGGAATCTTTGAACAGCGGGTGCTGGATCTGGACAGCGGTACTGAAGTGATTGAAGTGGAGATATCCGAAGAACACCTGCCGGTGGTATACGCTGCGATTACCGGGTTCACCCCCCGGGAAGAGATTCCCCAGGAGTACGGTGAACCGGACCTGGGAAAACCCAGAAGCCTCTTCGGGGTCACGGAAATTCGGGTAAGCAGGGATGCGGTCCGTCTGGATGTGGAAATTGAGGAGGCCACGGGTGTGTTTGCCCCTGGCAGTCAGGCAGATATTGCTCTGCGGGTAACCAAGGACGACGAGCCGGTTCCCAACGCCGAAGTAACCCTGTTGGCCGTAGACCGGGGTGTGCTGGATCTCATCGATTACCGCATTCCCGATCCTCTGGAATATTTCTATAACCCCGCCAAATTCCCCCTGGCGGTAATGGGAGATGACAGCCGGCGTCTGCTTTTGGACCCGGTAACCTACGATATCTCCACCCTTCAGGGAGGCGACGGTAGCAAGATCGAAGAGCGGGAAGATTTTAATCCCCTGGCTCTGTTTGAGCCTGCGGTGATCACCGACGAGGAGGGCTATGCCCGGGTGAGTTTCCAACTCCCGGATACCCTTACCACATACCGGATCACTGCTCTGGCCATGGAGGGCACTCGCCTGGGGATGGACGAGTCGGAAATGATGGTGCAGAACCCCATTAATATGCGCAGTGTCCTTCCCAGCCAATTGCGAACCCGGGATACCGCTGCCGCAGGGGTAATTCTGAACAATCTCAGCGGTGACGAGGTGGAAGTCTCAGTTACCGCCCAATCGGACATTCTTTCAGTTTCCGGTGAACAGACCCGGAACGTGACCATCCCGGCGGAAACGGTGGTGGAACTGCCCTTTGTCTTCCAGGCCCTCAAGGAGGGACGGGGATCGGTACGTTTCACCCTGGAAAGTCCGCTGTTGAATGAGCGGCTCACCGAAGAAATCCGGGTGGAACGACCCTTACTCAAAGAAGCGTTCACCACAATGGCAAGCGTATCCGGCGAATCCTCCGGCGAGGGAAGCGGGGAGGAATCTGTGGCCCTGGAGGGGCTGGTAATCCCCTCGGCCATCGCCGAAGGTTACGGAAGTCTTCAGGTGAACCTCTCCTCCTCGCTCCGTACAATGGTGATGCCTGCGGCGCATGAGCTGCTCATACCCCTGTGGCATGGGGAAAATCGGCACTCGGTATTTGCCAGACTCTATGATCTGAATGTCCGCATGCTGGGCTACGGCGGCATAGACGAAGAAGGAAGCGGCAGCCCGGAAGGGGATGCCGGCATGGGCAGCTTGGAAATGCCCCGCATTAATATTCTCTCCCGGCTGGATGAGTATCAGTTTGATCAGGGAGGCATTGGTCTTCGTTCTCCCCGGGATCCTTGGACACGCCCCAATGTGTTTCTGTCAATCCTCAGCGCACACAGTCTTCAGCTGGCGGATGAACGGGGAATATCAATTGAACATGATATTGACCGAAGGACTCTGATGCGGTATCTGAGCATGCAGATCCGCAGCGAGAAGTTTCTCGGCAATTCACCGGTCCTTGCGTCCTGGCTTGCACAGATTCTGGCCCGGGAGGGACTATTGGACGAAGAACGGCTGGAACCGCTGGCAGCCCTGGAAGATGAATTGGGGATTGCCGGGTACAACATGCTAGCCGAAGCCTATGCTATTCTGGGCAATGAAGAGCAGGCTGGGCGGCTCCATCGGCGAAGCAGAAATTTTGTGAATATGGGAACCCAATCCCTCGATGTGAAGCAAAGCTATGAACGGCGCAGCTACTTTTCATCCATGGAGATGGAAACGGCGGCCTTGTTGCGTACCGGAACCATTCTGGAGAATGATCCCGACTATCTGCTCAGGCTGGCCAATACTCTCTCCCGGACCCGGAATTCCCGGAGATTCCACTCTGCAATGGACAGTTATTGGCTGCTGTACGGTTTCCAGCCTCTGTTGGAGCGAGAAAGCCCCGGGCGCAGCATGAGCGCCGAGCTTTTGGTGAACGATCAGGCACTGTTTGCCGGCTCTCTCACAGATCAAGGACCCACAGATGAACCCCGGGCCGCCCTGAATCTGGATCTGGATCTGTTCGAGCCGCCTCTGGGAGAACTGGAACGGGATGTGCTGCATGAATTGAGCATACGCAAGGACGGACCGGGACCTCTGTATTATACCGGAATCCTCCGCTATGCCCTTCCCGGGGAGACGGCCCTCCCCAGAGATGAGGGAATTGAAATCCGAACCCAAATTGAGACCCTGGAGGGGGAAGTGCTCAACGACGATGTGCTCTCACCGGGAACCACTTACAGAATGCGGGTATTTCTCAGCACCCTCCGTCGCCTCAGTTATCTGAATCTGGATGTTCCCATTCCCTCCGGTGCACAGGTTCTGGACCCCAATCTGGAGATTACCGGTTCCTACGTGGATGCCGGAGGCTTGCAGAGCGAAGAATATGTGCGGGAAACCCAGTACGGCGATACCGCCGGATTCCTGGGAGATGGATTTGTAAACACCGCAACCTGGAATTTCTGGTTCTACCGGCCCGTGCAGCGCTACTATGCAGGAATGATCAGCTATAGCTGGGAAGACTTTTATGCCGGGGAACGGGAGGTCAGTTTCCTGTTTCGGGCAACCACTCCGGGGATTTATCCCACCCCCGGGGCCCAGGCCTCCCTGGAATTTGAGCCTGAAATATTCGGACGCTCAGCGGGCCGGCTGGTGGTAATCCCTTCAGATGGAGCCGAATCCAGGTGAGACCGGTGAAATTGTCCCGTCCGCTCAAGGCCGGGCTCATGCTCATCCTTCTGCTATTGATCGGGTGGGGCGGGCTGCGTGTGATTCTCAGGATCGCTCCCTATGCCGGTGACCAGTCTCTGGTCAGACTGCGCTTTTCCCGGGTGTACCTGGACAGACGGGGCGGTGAATTGGCCATTCTCCCGGTGGATGATCAGGGGCTCAGGCGGATATTCCTCCCCTATGATCAATTACCTCCTGAGCTGGTGAATCTGGTGTTGGCGGCGGAAGACTCCCGATTTCGATGGCATGGCGGAGTGGACATACCCGCATTGACCCGTGCGGCGTATGGCTATCTCCGGGGCGGTGACGGGGTTCGGGGAGCAAGTACCATCAGCATGCAGCTTGCAAGCATTCTCCATCCCCGTCCGGCGACCGTCCCGGGGAAGATCCGGGAAATGATTGACGCCATGCAGTTGGAAACCCGTCTCAGCAAAAAGAAAATTCTTGAATTATACATCAATCTGGTTCCCATGGGCTTCAACGTGGAAGGCTATCCGGCAGCCTCCCGTCGTTTTTACCGGAAGAAGCTTGAAGAACTATCGCCGGAAGAGTTGGCGGTTCTTGCGGCGGTCCCCCGGAGCCCGGTCTCATTCAATCCGGTAAATTCCCTGCCTTCCGCCGTCTCCTCCGCCCGGATTATCCTGGATGCTGCGGGAATGGAACAGGCCGGCTTCGATGAGATACGGGGCCATACCCGGGCGAGCTGGCCGGACCGGGCACCCCATTTTATCCGCTATGTGGACGGGCTCATGGACTCACAGCCCGTCGGCGGCCCCGTTTCTGTGAACCGAAGACCCGCCGGCAGCAGCCCCGGCTACCAGGTGCCAGGCGACGGAAGGAGCGACGGAAAGAGCGGCGGCCCCGTTTCAGGGAGCAGAATACCCCCCGGCCGAATAGCGGAAGTCCGGAGCCCCGGCCTGGAAGCTGCGATTCTTGGGTATCGCCCGGTGAAAACCAGCCTCGATCCCCTCCTGCAGGTAGCCCTGGAAGGGGTTCTGCGCTCCTCGGTTGAGGATGCTGCAGAATTCCGCATCGGAAATGCAGCCGGTCTGGTAGTCCACCCGGAGACGGGAGAAATTCTCGCATACGCCGGATCCTCGGATTATTATGACCTTCGGCGTCAGGGACAGGTGGATGGAGTTCAGATGCTCCGCCAACCGGGATCTACATTGAAACCCTTTCTCTATGCCCTGGCTCTGGAGTCGGGGTTCACTCTCTCCACTGTTGTACCGGATATTCCCATGAGTTTCGGCGGCCGGGAGGTCTATGTTCCCGGGAACTACAATAATCAGTACAACGGTCCGGTGAGGATTCGCCAGGCTCTTTCAGCAAGTCTGAACGTGCCGGCGGTGTATCTTCTGGAACGACTGTCAGTGGGAAGCTTTACCGACAGCCTGATCGGGCTGGGGTTTCAAAGCATAGAAGAGCAGGAGGGCAGTTTGGGCGTCAGCCTGGCTCTGGGGGGCGTCAATGTGTCCCTTTATGAACTGCTTCAGGGCTACCTGACCTTTCATGGCTCGGGTGAACATCGTCAGCTTGTTCCGTTCCCTGTCTCCGAGACCGCATTCCAGGATCGTGACCAGGACCAGGCGGCAGAACTGTCTCGGGCCTGGGAGCCGTCCACAGCCGCCATGATACGGGACGTGCTCAGCGATAACGATGAGCGGATCATGACCTTCGGCAGAAATTCTCCCCTGAAATATGACGTTCCTGTAATGGTGAAAACCGGCACATCCAACCAGTTCAACAATATCTGGGCGGTGGGGGTGTCTTCCGATCTGGCCGCAGCAGTTTGGATGGGCAATTTCAGCGGAGAAACGGTGATTTCTGCTCCCGGATCCAGCCTTCCCGCAGCGGCGGTGCATAATATTATCTCCCGCCATTCAGCCGGGCTGCCCTTTGATCCGCCGGAAGGGCTGGTGATGCGGGAAATTTGCACCCTCAGCGGTGAAACTGCCGGCCCCTATTGCAGCAGCACCATTCATGAGCTGTACCGTTTCAATGAGGTGCCGGGAGAATGCAGCTGGCATTCCATGGGGTCCGGCGGGGGAGTTGAGACCAGGTATCCCCAGCTCTACGGTTCCTGGGCCGATGATTACGGCTATGATATTCTGCTTCAAAAGGATGCAGAAACGGCCATTCACGGTGCGGTTAATCATGCCCTCTATTTTCTTGAATCGGGGAGACCCGAAGGGGATCAGCAGCTCCGGCTGTTTTTGACCGGCAGCGGGGAAGGACGGCTTTTTCTGAACGGCCAGCCGGTGTTCACCGCTGCACTCCCGTCGGAATTTTTGCTTCCCCTCAGCTCCGGGGAACACCGCCTTGAACTCCAAAGCAGCTCCGGGTCTGCGGAACTTCATTTTTCGGTGCTGAGGTAACGATTTCCTCTTCGATGCCGGGCTAAGAGCTGCCGGAGGAGAGAAATCCGGGAGCCCCGTTCAGTCCTTTTTCGGGAACTGTATGCTCAGTTGGTTCAACCGGCCAGCTCAATTGCCCCCAGGATGGTTTCCAGATCCTTGTACCCCTGGGTGATGCTGGAAACCGGACGGGCGGTTCCCGAGATTGCACTCAGAAAGTCTTCGTACTCACCCCGGTAGCCCTTATCATCGGGGAAATGGTGGTGTTCGCTCTTTGAGTCGTCGGGCATGGAATCGTCGTTTCTCAGAATACTGATGTCCACATCGTCGATAATCATGCTGCCCTCGGTACCCATGATCACCGCCCGCATCCCATTCAATCCGTTTACCGAGTAGTTAATATGCAGCGTTCCTCTGGCCGGAGATATTCCGGAACGACCGGAGCTGGTGAATTGTGCCAGAAGGGCATCCATTTTTCCGATATCAGGATTGGTTGACCAGGTTTCCGCAGCTGTAATGCTGAGTTCCCCGAAAAGATCTCGCATGGCGGAAATTACATGAACTCCTCCGTCGGTGACAAATCCGCCGGCAAAGCTATGGCCGGTTCTCCATGAGGTGCGGGCATATTTATTGGTCTCGGGAAGCATCTGCATAATAAAATCCCAGCGGATGTGCTGGATATCGCCGATAGCACCCGATGTGAGCAGTTTTTCCCCTTCCCGGTATACCCTGCGGTAGCGGAAATTTTCTGCGACCATCATCACCAGTTGAGGATGATCTTCTTCCAGCGTGAGCATCTTCCTGCCTTCCTTAAGGTTTGCGGCAAGGGGTTTTTCCACCAAAACATGCTTGCCTGCCTCCACCGCCAGGCGGGTTACCTCGTAATTCAAATCCACCGGCAGGAGTATGGCAACGGCATCCACATCATCCCGGGCCAGAAGCTCCGTGTAGTCGGTGAACCATGGTGTCTGCTCTCCGTAAAGCCGGTCGGCCCGGGCTGCCAGACGTTCGGCTTTCTCCGGGCTTCGGTTGCATACTGCACTGATTCTGATTCTGTCCTGAAGTTTTTCAATGGCAGGGAAATGCAGGTCATTGGCGGCGATTCCCGCTCCGATTATTCCCAGCTGCAATTTGTCTGAATGTGACATGCGAAGCTCCTTTCAATATCAGCATAATACAGCCTGATCAATATCAGCATAATACAGCCTGAGATCCAGGGCAATTGCTGAGGTTTGCGCGGGATGTATGCGGGTGCGTATAGGGGGATGGGCCAGTGAGAAAGGATCAAGGATATTAGACGAAGCGGTGAAAGCTTTTCAGCATCAGAAACGTTTCGCTGGAAATCACGCCATCCACGGTAGACAACTGCCTGGTAAGAAAATCAACCAGCCCCTGATTGGAATCTACCAGTACCTCCGCCATCACATCGAACCTGCCCGAAACAATGGACGCGGATAGTACGTTCTGCAGATCCGCAATCTCTCCGGCCTTTTTCTCCAGGGTTTTGCTGTCGCCAAGGTTAATACCGATGATCGCCAGCTGCTGCTGGGGGAGAATATCCGGGTTGATCTGCCCCCGGACCCTGAGAATGTCGGCTTCTTTCAGACGCCGGATCCGCTGGCGCACCGTACCCTCGGAAATGTTTAGTTCCCGGGCGACGGCATTATTGCTCATCGCCGCGGATCGCAAAAGTTCAATGATGCTCCAGTCCACGTCATCGGGGTGGAAACTGCTCACAGAATGCCGTCCGGCTCAGTGTATTCCAGACCGAAGGCATCGGCCACACCCTTGTACGTGATTTTTCCCTTATAGAGATTCAGCCCAAGTTTCAGTGCATTGTCTTCCTTGCAGGCTTTTTCCACACCCTTCCCGGCAATTGCCAGACCGTAGGAGAGGGTGGTGCTTGTGAGGGCGAGGGTGGATGTGCGGGAAACCGCTCCGGGCATGTTCGCCACACAGTAATGCTGGATTTCGTCTACGGTGTACACAGGATCGTCATGGGTGGTGGGCTTGGATGTTTCGAAGCATCCGCCTTGATCGATGGCCACATCCACCAGCAGGGCTCCGGTCTTCATTTTTGAAAGATCTTCCCGGCGGATCAGGCGTGGGGCCTTTGCTCCGGGAATGAGAACGGCACCGATAATCAAATCGCTTTCTTCCAGGACCTTGTCAATATTGGCCTGGGTGGAGTAGAGGGTGCTCAGCTGACCGTGATACAGCTGATCCAGCTCCTCCAGTCTGCCGGCGTTGATATCCAGAATGGTCACTTCGGCTCCCATGCCCATGGCAATTTGGGCGGCGTTGGTTCCAACCACGCCTCCACCCAGGATGGCCACTTTGCCCCGTGCAACGCCGGGCACACCGCCTAAAAGGACTCCCCGGCCGCCGAAGGGCTTTTCCAGGTACTTGGCTCCTTCCTGGGCGCTGAGCCGTCCGGCAATTTCACTCATGGGTTTGAGACAGGGAAGCAGGCCTCTCTGAGGTTCAATGGTCTCGTAGGCAATGGCTTTTACCCCCTTTTTCATCAGACCCCGGGTCTGAGTTTCGTCGGCTGCAAGGTGCAAATAGGTATAGAGAATCTGATCCTCACGAAGCATATCAATTTCCGCCGGTTGAGGTTCTTTCACCTTCACAATCATATCTGCAGCGTCAAACACTTCTTTGGCACTGTCCATGAGTTTTGCTCCCGCTTCCAGATATTCTTCATTGGTAAACCCGGCTCCCAGACCTGCGTCCTTTTCGACCAGGACGTTATGCCCCCGCCCGATGTATGCCTGTACGCATTGGGGGGTGAGCCCGATCCGGTATTCATGCCGTTTAATTTCCCGCACTGTTCCTACAACCATCTGAACCTCCATTCCTTTTGTTTGAGAATATCACGAATCACGTAAAATATAAAATAATATATACGAAAATCGCACTAATCGTGGGATACTTTCTCCAGAGCATCTTTCAGACCGGCATGATCCAGCCCGGTTTCCGCCATAAGAAACTTTATATCCTGACTATCAAGTTCTGTTCCCGCTGTGTGAAGAGACGGTCCTTCCAGGGCGTGTTTCAGATAGCTGTGCTGGAGCCGGGACATGGGAATATCTTTCACCTGAATTTGCCGGGGATCGGCGGGGATAACAATACGCCGGCCGGGTACATTTTCTTCAGGATTCCCTCGGTACACGTCGATGCCCATGGATTTTGCCAGATTGAGCTGGGCCATGGGGTGTTTTCCCGCTCCCGTGTACTCGGTCTCTTGGACCACCAGAATCTCATCTTCGGGGATCTGCTGAGCCATGGCGAAGGCCGCCGCCAGGGATGTGTTTCCCGCAGGTCCCCGCTCCATTCCCTCCATCTCCGCCAGGGCCTGGGTCATGTAGAACACCTCCCCCTGACTTACGGTGACGAAACGATCCATGTAGCGTAGGGGGCGGGCTGCGCTTCGGGGAACATCGGAGCGGTCGGGCCAGGTGGTGAATGGGATGGAAAAACCCGTATGGCCCGTGGTGAACGATTTCCGGTTGAAATCTGTATCCGAGGCCATGTGCAGACCCTGGAGATCCACGCTTGCCCCCACGATTCTGCATTCCCCGGCACCGGCGGCTTTCAGTCCCCGGGCGGTTCCGGTGAGATTCCCCCCGCCGGCGTTGGTGGCGATCACCGTATGGGGCAGCTTCCCGGTAAGCTCCTTCACCTGCTCCACAATCTCCCAGCCCAGGCTTTCCACGCCCAGAATGGCCTGGGGGGTGTAGAGGGATGCGTTGTAGTAACCGCTTTCTTCCAGGGCCAGCAGGAATTGATAAAACAGCTCAGGACCCACAGAGAGCCGGAGCACCTCCGCTCCGTAGGACTCGCAGGCCCGGGTTTTTTCGGCGATTTCCGGCTGCTCAATTCCCCTTGAGTCGAAGCTTTCCTGTACGATGATGCTTCCCAGGCCGTACTTGCAGGCCTGGCTTGCCACCGCTGCTCCGTAATTGCCGCTGGATGCGGCTGCTATTCCCGGATATCCCAGACGGCGGGCCTCATAGGCTGATATGGACGCTCTGCGGTCCTTATATGATCCCGAAGGGTTGGCCGCTTCATCCTTCACAAAGATCCGTGCTCCCAGCCCCGGCTCGCTCAAGGAGCGGGCAATTGCGCTCAGATTCTTCATTTCAACCAGGGGAGTGTTTCCCACCGCCACCTGCCGCTGAATACTGCGGACTTCTTCAATGCCGTAACCGGTATCCGCCAGCATCTGCTCATAGTCAAAGGCCAGACGTCCCCGGGAGTACTTCCCGTAATCAATCCCCACCGAGTTGAGCACGATATCACGTTTCCGGGCCATCACATCATGGTAGCTGTTCATTTCCCCTCCTTTCTCAGTTCGTTGAGAAGTTCTTTCAGCTGGGGACCTATGTGACGAAGTTCTGGAATGGGAGCGCCGAAACCGTGACGGTACTCGGGGTTTACCGCCGTCAGGGTTCCCTCCATGATTCTCCCTGTTGCGCTGCGGATCTGGACAGTGGAGCCCGGTTCGCCATCCTGCAGAAGTTCACCCTTCACCTTCATTTCCAGGTCAACTGCAGCCGTATCATCCGGCACCCGTGGAGCTCTCTGCCCCCCGGGGAGAAGGACCATGTGGATATCGACCAGGGTTCCGGCCTTTACTGTCATGATATGTCTCCTTTTCCGCTTCTGCCTTTCCTGTATTCTATCATAACTACTTCAATAGTAATAAAACAAATTTGCAGATAAAGCGCTTTTCACTGTTACTATTTCAGTGGTAATATAATTCTATTGGAGAACGGTATGAGTAATAGATCAAATCCTCTGCTTCAAATCCGGTCGGAAATTGATCCCCTGAAGACGATTCTGCTTCACCGCCCCAGCAGGGAGCTGGAGCAGCTGATCCCCAAGTATCTGGACGAAATGCTTTTTGAGGATATTCCCTACCTGGCCCAGATGCAGGAGGAACACGATGAATTCGCCCTGCAGCTCACCGGCAGAGGCATCGAAGTGCTCTATTTCGAGAATCTGTTGAAAGAAACCCTGGCCCAGCAGGATGCCCGGGTGCAGATTGTCAACACGGTAATTGATGAGCTGTATGTGAACTCCGCATCTCTGAAAGAAGATATCCGCCAGCTTCTCCTTTCCCGCTCTTCCCAGGAACTTGCCCAAACCCTGCTGGCAGGTCTGAGTAAGAATGAAGTGCCCCATTCGGCAGATGAAAAGCGCCTTTCCTTCTATATTAAAGAAGGATTTCCTTTCTACCTCGATCCTCTTCCCAACCTTTATTTCTCCCGGGATTATGGGACGGTGATCGGAAACCGACTTTCAGTGAACACCATGAAGGCCCGAGCCCGGAAGCGGGAAAGCATGCTCCTTGAACAAATCGCCGGATACCATCCCCGCTTCACCTCCGCAGGGGTGGATCTCTGGCATCATTATAATGAAAAAGACAGCATTGAGGGCGGAGATATTCTCATTCTCAGCCCGGAAGTGATAGCCATAGGCTGCAGTGCCCGTACAAGTCCCGAGGGAATAGAAGAACTGGCAGAAAGAATCTTTGAAGGAGATGAGAGGTTCCGGGAAGTTCTGGTTCTTCAAATCCCCTTCGCCCGGGCATACATGCACCTGGACACGGTGTTCACCATGGTGGACCGGGATAAATTCAGCATATTTCCGGGAATTGCCGATCACATTAACGTATTTTCCATTAAGCCCGGTACCCGCAGCGGGCTGAGTATTACGCCCCGGGAAAACCTGAAAAAAACCCTGGGCGAAAGTCTGGGGCTCAGGGGAATTCAGCTTATAGAGACAGGGGGCGGGGACCTGCTCACCGCCGAGCGTGAACAGTGGAACGACGGAACCAACACTCTGGCAATATCCCCGGGTACTGTGGTCACCTACCGGCGGAACACCGTTTCCAACGATATTCTCAGAAAGCATAATATCGAGGTGATTGAAATCCCCGGATCGGAACTGGTGAGGGGGCGGGGCGGTCCCCGCTGCATGAGCATGCCCCTGTACCGGGAAACCGAGTAGACAGCGTGGAACATATCAAATTGCGTGGAACATATCAAAGAGGTCAAACATCCGGTGAAATTATGGCCGGACTGTGATGATTGAAACATCAAGTTCCGATAGAATATGGAACCGGGACCGGGAGTCCCCGATGTAATACCCGGATATCAGACCCAATACATAGATATTAGCTGAAACAGCCGGAAGGAGACAGCATGCCAATCAATGTAAAAGGAAGACACTTCCTCACACTCAAGGATTTCAGCCCAGCCGAGATAGAATATCTGCTCATGCTCAGCCGGGATCTGAAGAACAAAAAGCGCTCAGGTATCCGGGGGAATTTGCTGGATGGAAAGAACATTGTCCTCCTGTTTGAAAAATCATCCACCCGGACCAGGGCGGCCTTTGAAACCGCCGCCTTCGACGAAGGGGGAAGGGTAACATTTCTCAGCAATAGCCAGATGGGCAAAAAAGAATCCATTGAAGATACCGCAAAGGTTCTGGGCCGCTATTATGACGGTATAGAATTCCGGGGGTTCAAGCAGGAAACCGTGGACGAACTGGCCCGATACGCGGGAGTACCGGTGTGGAACGGTCTCACCGACATGTACCATCCAACGCAGGTGCTGGCGGATCTTCTCACCATCCAGGAACATTGCGAAAAGCCCCTGAACAAGGTGAAATTCGTGTTTGTGGGTGATGCCCGGAATAACATGGGCAACAGCCTGATGATCGGTGCGGTAAAAATGGGCATGCATTTCACCGCCGTGGCTCCGAAACAGCTCCACCCCCAGGAATCCCTGGTGGCACAGATGCGGGAACTTGCAAAGGAGACCGGCGCGGTCATAGAACTCACCGAGGACGTAACATCCGGGGTGAAGAATGCCGATGCAATCTATGCCGATGTATGGGTGTCCATGGGCGAAGAAGATCAATTCGAACAGCGCATTAAACTGCTCAAACCCTACCAGGTGAACATGGATATGATCAAAGGCACCGGAAACGATCAGGTGCTGTTCCTGCATTGTCTGCCCTCCTTCCACGACACCAAAACCCAAATCGGTCAGGAGATTTATGAGAAATTCGGGCTGAAAGAGATGGAAGTGACCGATGAGGTGTTCCGAAGCAGGCACTCGGTGGTGTTCGATGAGGCGGAAAACCGGCTTCATACCATTAAAGCGGTAATGGCGGCTACCATCGGGGACCTTTAAGGACACAGAAGTCGGCCTGACCCGGTTCGGGCATTCTGCGCTGTCAGCGGCGTATTCACCCGGTATTCTGCGCCGCCTGCCGGACGGATGCGGGCTGCGCTTTCCGCGGGTTGACTGCTTGCTTCGCAAATGCCGGCCCATGCGCCCGGGATCGGCGCCCCCTGCCGGGTTGGGGGCAGCACATATGAGGAAGTGGTTTGAAACCACATATGCCCACAGATTGTCACGTATAAAAATTGAAACGAGTTACGTAATAAATTTCTCCGGATGGTTCTGATTTTGAACCCCTGCAATCTGTTCGCCGGCTTCCGGTGGGGCGGGGGAGCATGGTATGTGTTATGACTATTTGTATATTAGTGTTATTAATTAAATATATACTTTTTATCTAAAAAATGATATTGTCATTGAGTAATGATCTGAATAGGTGGAATTAATCAATTATTGTAGAGAGGTAATGTGAAAATTCGAGCTTTTTTCAAAGCTGTTCCATTCCTTGTCATTTTGATTCTGAGCAGCTGCGTCAGTTTTCCGGTTAATGACGGAGCTTCAAAAAGCTTAGTGATCGTCCCTGTGGAATGGTCCGAGCATGCTTCAGATGCGCAGTTACATCAGTATCTGGTAATTTCTTCGTTAGAAAGTGGGCAGGAATATGGCAAAACAAGTTTGGCTACACATAAAGGGTATGCGTATATTAAAGATCTGCCTCCGGGCGGTTACTATGTCTCGCAAATTATCACCAAACTGAATGGTGAGTTGTTTGAACAGCAGAGTACAGATCATGGGTATTGTACCTTCTTTGTGTATGAGGGGAAAATAACCTTCACACCAATCATATTTAAGCCGTATTCCCGTAAACCCAGTCCCACCAGTGTGAGTTTCGGTATTAAAACGACGAGGGATTTTACAGGCGATGCCCAAAAAGCGCTCTACGAGGAGATTAAGGACCAGTTCCCCGAAGAAGTTGAAAGCTGGGAGGTGGCAAGCTTTAATGGTATGGATCTGGACATATTCAAAGATTAGAGGCTTTCTGATAATCGCCCATCAATAATCTTTGCAGCAAAAACTACGCCTCCGGTTGGAATAGCATTCCGCCCGGAGGCTTATGAATTTCCATGAACCGTACTGCTGATTGCAGCTGTACCATCAGCAGCAATCCCCGCTGCAGCGGTTAATCCTCCGGAATTACCGGAAGTATCCGTTTTCCCAGGGCTGAGAGCAGGAAGCGGGGCATGTTGGCGCTTGCTTCCCTGCTGGAGCGGATGTAGGCAGAGTCCAGTTCGGTCTCTGCCGGTTCGTCATCATCTATTTCCAGAACCCGCAGGGAATTGGATGCCGCCGTCATTTCCATGACCAGGTGGGTTTCCCTGTTGGTGAGCCCGTCGTTGCCGTTGTCCGCAACACGACCGCTGAACTTCAGGTAGAGTCCTTCGGTTCCCATGGAGGTTCGCTTCAGGGACTGGCGGATAATTTCACGCATGGGGATGAGGGATATCTCCTCCATGGTGTACACCTGGATGTTCAGAGACCTGATAATCTGGGCCGCATCTTCTTCAATCTCCCGTACTCCCAGCAGCACAATGTTGCTCAGATCCAGACTTCTGCTGATCTGCTCGTTATCCCTGCCCAGCACCCGGCTCAGTTCCTCGCTTCGGATGGTGGAGTCCACCCACAGCAGACCGAACTGATTCATGCTTGCTGCGGCCGCTTCCAGCCCCGTAACGCACAGCTCCCTTCCACCGAGAATGGGGATGGATCCCGGTTCGATTTCCCTGGAAAGCTCCTCAACCCCCAGCCCTGCTTCCGTTCTTTGGAACCGGTAATTGAGTTTTTCCAGTCGGGCATCCAATTCCCGGCCGTAGCGTTCATTCTGAAAGAGCCGTCCCACCAGAGTTACCGAGCGACGGCGGTTTTTTTTCAGATGATCAGGGAGAATTACCCGCTTGCCCACATAAGCACTGGTCATGCAGGCCAGCAGGGCCGAATAGTTGGGAATAAATTCCACACGTTCACCCAGCCCGGGTTCGGTTTCCAGGGAATTGATATCAATAAGAAGATGATCGGAGGAGGCTCCGAGGATTGATACTTGGGGATTTACCGGTGCAAGACCTTCAACATCCACATCCTCACGGCCAATATTCAGAATGCCTCTGAGAATGTTGCCCCTGTCCTGAAACACCGGGGTCGACCCGAATGCATCCTGTCCGGTGACCCCGATGGGGACGGAAGGCTTTCTCTTTTTCTCGATAATTTCAGCCCTCAAAAGGAAGGCCTTCTGGCTGGTGCCCGGCCATGCCCGGCGCTCAACGGTTTCCCGTCCCAGCAGGATGGCTTCGCCGATCCGCAGATTGTTGATTCGCTGGGGAATTTTCCCCTCTCCTAGCAGATTCAGGGAGCTGGAGTTTCCTCCCGATACAATGGGCATGGGGATGCCGAAGCGCTCTTCAATTTCATCTGCGTAGCCGGCCAGTCTGCCCAGGTTTTCCTCACTGGGAATTACTCCCCCGTAACATGTCAGATTGGTACCGATGCCCCGGATTCGCACCCCTTCCATCTCTATGACCCGGGCCGCGGTCTCCATGAGATCTTCGGGCCAGATCCCTTCCCGCAGATCTCCAAGATCCACCATGAGAATAATCTCGTGAACCGTACCCACAGAGAGGGCCACATCGCTGAGACGCTGGATCACCGAAAGTTCGGAGTTCAGGCTGAGGTCCACGCTGCGTACAATTTCCTCCGCCGCCGACAGGGGAGGGATGCGCAGCAGCATAATGGGGGCGGAAATACCTCCGGAGCGGAGACGGTGAATGTTCTCCAGCCGGCTTTCTCCGAGCATGCTAACCCCTCCTCTGAGCATGGCTTTGGCAACCTGGGGCATTCCGCAGCTTGCCTTGGTTACTCCGGTTACTTCTATGCCATGCTGTGTGCAGAGTTCGACTATGACCCGGGTGTTTTCTTCAATACGGGCGACATCGATCATCACTTCCGGTCCGCTCATGATCCTTCACCCCCTCCCTGTTCGGCTCTTGTTCCGGTTCTTGTGGTCCTTGTTCCGGTCCGCACCCTCCGGCCAGCTTTACTCTGCTCTCTGTTGTTCTGTTCTTCGGCGTTCTGCTCGATGTTGTTCTGTTCTTCGGCGTTCTGCGGCGTTTCACTCGGCGGCAGCTCTATGCCCAGGCTTTCTGCCAGCAGTGAAAGAACTGCCTCCGGATACTCGTCGGCCAGGACGCCCAGGCTGGACATAATATAGTCCGCATCAAGCAGAATGGCAGCCTCAGGCGGGGGAAACAGATCCCCTCCGCTTCCCGATTCCAGAACCCGGGAAAGTAACTTCCTGCCCCCGGGCAGCCGGGTCAGGGCTCCGCCTGTACCGATAACTGTCTGCACGGCGCTCAAGTCCTTTCCCTGGGCCAGCTGCTGTTTCCCGGATATGGTGTACAGGTTCCTCAGCTTCCCCGCATGGCGATGAAGAGCGGTCAGGGCTGCATGGTAGCAGAGCGTTTCCGCCATCTGCCGCTCTTCCTCGTTCCCGGGTACCGCCGGCAAGGCATCAACCACGGCTTCCACCTCATGAACTGATTTCCCCAAAGACTCGGCGATTATTTCTGGTCCTGCGGATGAAAGAATCTGATGCCGGTTCACAAAAAGCCCCAGATCCCCTTCCACCGTCCGTTTGGCCTGGGGTTCAGGAGCAATAAGGATTCGTTCAATCTCCGCTGAGGCGTCGCACGCCGAGTGAAGGTCGGTGGTGGCTCCACCCACATCGAACACCAGAAGATTGCCCATTCGCTCGTGGAGGGCCATGGCGCTGCGCATAACCGCCCCGGGCACGGGCATAATGTTACCGTCAATCAGTTCCCGAATATGCTCCATTCCCGGTGCATGCACGATGTGCTCTTCGAACACTTCCTGAATGATGTTCCGGGCGGGCTCAACTACCAGCTCGTCGATCCGGGGATACACGTTGTCGCAGATATGGAGGGGCAGGGGCGTATTCTCGAAAAGGCGTTGGATTTGACGGTGGTTCTCGCTGTTTCCCCCATAAATGACCGGGGTGGTTCGCCCTTCTGATATCAGGGCCGATACAATAGCTTCGGCGTTGTACAGGGCCGTATCCCGTTCACCGTAATCCACTCCCCCGGCGATCATGATAATATTGGGCCGGGAATCTAACATGCTTCGGATATCCTCACTACGCATTTTCCCTGCGGTTATAAGGGAGATGTTGGCGCCGGCCCCCAGGGCGGCTTCCCGTGCGGCCTTCACCGTCATATCGTAGGCCAGGCCGTGTACGCTCATTTTCAGGCCGCCTGCTGCTGATGACGAGGCAAAGAATCGTCCCCAGCTAAGCTTCCGTGCGCCCAGCTTGTTCTTGAGCTGTTCAAGGGCCTGCTCCAGACCGATGCGTACATCCCCCTGCTGAACGGTACTCGGAGCGGCTCCTTGACCCAAAAAGCGGGGCGGGGAGGCGACCGCTGTCCGGCCGCCCGGCCCAACCATGCCGTCTTTCATGCCAGAATTCATGCCGGAAAATGCGCTCACAACGGTGGTGGTGCTCCCGATCTCCGCAGAGAGAATATCCACCCGCATCAGCTCTTCCTGTTTTCCACCAGGAAGGTGGCCACGTGTATGCCCTTGGTTCCCCGGCCGAACCCCGCATCGACGCCCTGCTTCACCGCCAGGTCCGGGGTCACCTGAGTGCCCCCGGCGAGAATCAGCAGTTTATCCCGTACGCCTTTTTCAACCGCCAGATCATGTACCCGTTTCATGTTTTTGTAGTGAATTTCATCATGGCTGATAATCGTGGAGACCAGAATGGCCTGGGCGTTGATCTCTATGGCCGCATCCACCAGCTTCTCAACCGGGACGCTGGTTCCCAGATAGTGGCACTCAATTCCGTAGCCCTCAATTCCCCCGTGTTTAATATCGATGATTTCCCGCAGGCCCACCGAATGCTCGTCTTCGCCCACCGTACCCGCCACAATGGCCATGGGCCGGGCTTTGATCTCTGTTCGGATCTCTTGTTCGCTGAGCACTTTGGGTTCGGGGGGAATTTCCAGTTTGGAGGTGTCGATGGTGAATGAAACTTTTCCCTTCAGCTCAATCCGCGTCCCCTCCGCCGGATGCATTACTTCAACATGAATTACCTCGGCTTCGCTAAGATTCATGTTTTTTGCAGCCTCCAGGGCGGCAAAGCGGGCGGTCCGCTGGTCGGTGGGCAGAAACATGGTGAGAAGCACCGTGCCGTCACCCTGCCATTCCATTTCCGGTTTGATCAGGGAGGAGTTGCGCAAATGGGCGGTTTCGGCCATCCGGGCCGCCACGTTGTCGTTCGCATCCAGCTCATCGATGAACACAATTTTCTCCGGTTTTTCAAAGGTGCATCCGTCTATGAGACTGGAAGGATTATCCTCCGCCGCCTTCCCGTAGGGGGCGAGGTTGTTGTATCCGAAATGGGCGGTAACCGGGGCCATGTAATCATCATCCCGTGGGTACACGGTTCCCGCGCCCACACCGCCGTCACGTTTGCGTACGATGGGATCCCCGTTGCGCTCGGGGTACTTTCCCGAATCCACAAACATTCCCGCTTCCACCGCATCGAAATATCCGCCCAGCTCCAGCATCTCTTCCATGTAGAGAATGGCCCGTTCCTTCAGTTCCCGGACATTCTGAGCCAATTCCCCCTCATCCCGTCGGAGGGAGACCATTTCCATGAGTCCGTCCATGCCGTTGAACGCCTGTTTGGCCGTGTCCGTTCCTTCAACATTGTAGATATGCCAGGGAACGTTTCTCCCCTCGTCCGGGGTAATGGTGGACTGGATTTCCGCCCGGGTGAACTGGCTGATCAGGAGATTCAGGGTATGGGTAACCGTGGCTTCTCTGGCTGAAGAGGTCATGTACTTGGTGTTCTGCTGGGCCCGCATCTTGTAATCCCGGAACAGTTCCCGGAGAGCCACCGCGTAGGGCAGATCCAGCCGCATGGCCGGAGCCGGAGGCGCTGTGGGGGGGACTGTGGAGAGACAAATATCTTCCGGCTTCATTCCCGCCTTTACCGAAAACATGGAGTTCAGGGCATGCTGAACCATCAGCTCGGGCATCACCTTCCAGGCTTCCCGGGCGGTGGCGTTGGCATTGTGGGCGCCGTCAATCTGGGCGATCCCCGCCCAGGCCATAACCCGTTTTGCAACCGCCGCATCAACAAAAGACCGCAGCATATTCACGTTGCGGTAGAGAACGTTGTACTGGGGGTCCTGGTGGGCGCCGTTCACCCCTTCCTCGGCGAACAGCACCGCCATCTCCGGGCCCGCCACCCCGCTCACATAGGAGTGAAAGTTAATGGGGCGTCCCACCTCGTCTTCAATGAGATCCAGGGCTTTTCTCTGAGCCCTCAGCTGCTTCCTGGTAATTGCCACCCCGCCGATTCCCTGGGGGCTGCCTTCCAAAAGTCCGTCCATATGACTCTGCCCGGCGGTTCGAATAACCATCAAGTGGTCTGCCCCGTGCCAGGCGGCCATCCGCATCCGGCGAATATCATCCTCAAAACGGCCGGAGGCGATCTCGGTGGTGATGGTGCTCACAGGCTGGGGGTCGATATTACCGAAGTAGTGGGCGGCGGGGAGGGGAACCGAATTGCTGAGGTTTTCCGTGGTTTGGTAGTACTCGAAGGGGCCTATTCTCCGCTTTTGTCCTCCGCCCCTGCGCCAGAACCAGCCCCGCCTCCGGGGATGATAATGCTCGAGATCCTCCAGGATCCGTTCCACATCCAGTTTCTCATTGGGAGCAAGGCCGCTGGCGTCTTTGCCCGCTGTGGTTTGGTCATTCTTTCCGTTCATTTCCATATGGCCCGGGCCTCCTTCCAGAATTTTCCTCCGGCCAGAGCCGTTGCCGCATTGCCGATGGAGATGCCCTGATCCTTTGCGACCCGGTACACGATATGCCCCGCCCCCTTGCCCAGAAGGTCGTGATCCACCGCCTTTTCCACAATCGCCGCAGCCTCAATGCTGGAAATTCCCATCCGCAACAGCACCGAGCGCTCTATGGAGGGGCTGGTGTGGCGGTGGGCGGTATCTATTAACGGCTGGGTGAGGGCATCCGCCAGATGCCAGAACCGGTCCTCCAGCTGCTTTTCACTCAAATCTGCCAGATGTTTTCGCCTGATTTGAAAATCATCCTTTCGCTCCTGCATATGCACTCCTTATATATGTACCCTGGTTTTCGTTACCTCTTCACTGGTTCGCTGTCTCAGCCATTGCCGCCCTTGCTGCTGCCGCTGCTCGGTTGAATCTACTGTCGGCGCTCCGTCGCCATCGCTGTGGCCGCCCGTCGCCGCTGGAACTGTCTCTACAGCCGGTGCCGCTTTCAGAGTGATGTTTACGATGGGTGAATCATCTCCCGCATATCCCCCAGGATGGCCCGGGGTACCGGCAGATCCAGCATGGTTTTCAGTCCCGCCGATGCGTTGATCACATGGGGGATCATGTTGATACACATGGCGATAGTGCCGATGCCGCCGGGAACCTCGGGTTTGATCTGGAGGTTGATGTGGGGATTACCCCGGATTCTGATGTAGTCTCCGGTTTCGGTTCCTTCGGCCTCAGGCTCGATCTGTTGGGGGTGGAGCATTTCGATTTTGGTAATGCCGTCCACTTCCCCGTAGCCCTCCATGCGGCATCCGGCCACATCTCCGGGCTGAACAGATGCGTACTCGGTCTTGCGGGGAACCCCGGTGACTATGGCTTCCATGCTCTGGCGGACCGCTGCGCTGAGCTTCCATCCCAGGGCGTGGGAGATCATGCCGATACTCTCTTTGAACCCCACATGCCCGGCCAGACTGCCGTCCTCTGCGCCCCGGCGGAACTCTTCAGGGCTCAGGCCCACTCCCTGCTCCTCCATAACCGCCCGTCCGAAGGGGGAGAGACTGTTCACCCGTTCCGCCTGAATGTGGTCGATATCCAGGCAGGCTCCGGTCATCATCACCACCAGCAGGTCCATGATCAGCCCCGGGTTAATGCCGGTGCCCAGCACCGTAACCCCCGCCTTCGCCGCAGCCTCATGAATTTTCCCCGCCAGTTCCGGTTCTCCGGCGCGGGGGTACGCCATCTCTTCGGCGGTGGAGATTACATTGTAGCCCGCCTCAATAAGAGTGATGATCTTTGCATATGCCTTCCGTGTGAAGGAGTCGGTTGCCAGCAGGGCAATGGGGGCATCCCGGGCATCTTCCATGGCTTCCTCTATGGATTCTCTGATCACCACATCCCGACTGGCGGCCGGTTCAGTCCAGCCGTCAGCGCCCGAGTTCGTCTTCAGAACCTCCAGCATGCTTTTTCCCCGCCGTTGGGGATGCATGTCGCAGATCCCGGAAATTTCAACGCCGGTTTTTCCCAGCAATGCCTTCGCCATGCCGCTTCCCATGGCTCCGAATCCCCAAATCAGCACTTTCACCCTATCGCTCATATTCCCGTCCCTGATCCGATCTTTCCGGTTGTATTTACTATTATAGTAGTAAGTATACTCCGTCCCATTCTGCTGTCAAGGAAAGAATCCTCGCTCTGATTTTCCTTGACGGGGGACTGAGCTAGGTCTAAGATCAATTTCCGGCATTTTACTATTATAGTAGTAATTCGATACTGGTGATTATCAGGTCTGATGACAGACGGTACACCGGTATCCAGCGAGGAGTCGATGATGGATGAGAAAAAACTGGCGGTAGTTGCCCTGGGGGGAAACGCAATTCTGGATAAAAAGCGGGGAACGGATATCCACGCCCAGTTTCAGGCCACTCGGCTGTCCATGGAGGGGGTGGTTGAGCTGTTGAAACAGGAGTATAAGCTGCTCATAACCCACGGCAACGGCCCCCAGGTGGGAAATATCATGCTGATGGTGGAATGTTCAAAGACCAGCCTTCCCGAAACGCCCCTGGGGGTTGCCGACGCCATGACCTGCGGCTCCATTGGTTACATGATTGAACAGAGCCTTCAAAACACCATGATCCGGCACGGCATATGGAGGAATGTGGTCACCATTCCCGCCCAGGTGGTGGTGGACCGTTACGATCCGGCCCTGGATGAGCCTACCAAACCCATTGGCCCGTTTTACAGCGCTGAAGAAGCGAAGAAGCTGGAAGCAGAACAGGGCTGGGTGGTTCGGGATGACGCGGGCAGGGGGTACCGCCGCTATGTGGCATCCCCCTATCCCCTGGACATTGTGGAAAAAGAATCAATCCGTCATCTGATCGATGAAAACTATCTGGTGATAACCGGCGGAGGCGGGGGGATCCCGGTGTATTATCAGGAAGACGGCACCATAGAAGGGATGGACTGCGTAATCGATAAGGACCTGGCAAGCATGAAATTGGCCTTGTCGGTGGGTGCCCATGAATTGATTATCATTACCGGTGTGCCCCAGGTGAGTATCAATTTTGGAACCCCGCAACAGCAGGACCTCAGCAGAATTACTCTGGCCCAGGCTCGTCATTATCAGAAGCAGGGACATTTCCCGGCGGGATCCATGGGCCCGAAAATTGCGGCGGCCATTGAGTTCGTGCAGGCGGATCCGGAGAATCGGGTGATTATTACCGATGTTGAGAGTCTTCCAGAGGCAGTTCGGGGGGAGGCGGGAACAATCATCCAGTCCCATTTCACAGCTTGACAGAGGGCAGGGAGAACTTTCCGGCCATTAGACGGCCTGTGCGATTAATCAGGACCGGGGCAAGGCGCAAAGTTGTTCACCCCGGGGCGGCTCAATGGCGCCTGTTGAACTTGTCCCGAAGCTTGGAAAGGTTTTTTCCGAAATGCTCAACCATCACCCGGTTTCCCATTACTTCAACCAGCTCGGCAAGATAAAAGTCGTGGATAATGTAGCCCTCTATGGAGTGAACCAGGCCGATGTTCCGGGTCCACACCATCTCAGTTTTTCCCGGCTCACCCAGAATGCCCGAAAGACAGATTTCCCGGTCCGCAGCCAGGTCAATGCTGCGCCCCTGGTCGAAAATATCCTCAAGATGATCCCGGTCGTGGAAATAGGCCTCGCCGAAGTCCACGTCAACATTTCCGTATATCAGCATGAACACATCCACACCTCGCTGATCGGCCTTCCGCAGCTCCTCCCCCAGTAATTCGAACTCCTCGCTCCAAAGACCGATATATATTGATGCTTTCGCCTGGGAGATAATTTCCCCGGTCTTGGACAAGCCTTCCTCCCGGCTCTGGATATTCCATACCGGGTCAAAGTCGGAGGAAAACGAGATGGAGTGAAGACTGTCGTTCAGTTTCCTGGTAAGAGAGTCGTTGTCCCGCTGAATTTTATCTATCAGTTCATCCGGCGAAAGGGGGGAAAAGGTCTCCGGATTGGTGCCGGTGGAAACCGCATAGCCCTTCTTTTTCAGACGCCGGCAGATATCGTACACCCGGGAGTGGGGGACGCCGGAATTTTGGGAGATGGTGTATGCGCTGGCCGGGTGGGTCTGGAGAAGGGAGAGGTACACTTTAGCTTCGTATTCTATAAACCCCGCATCCATGAGATCGCGGATTATGGAATCAACATCCTGTTTCATGGAAATCAATATATCATAACTGCAGTAGTAACACTATACGTTTCTCACCGAGTCATTGTGCTCATGAGTTCCAATGCTTCTTGCTGAGCCGGGTGGATTCACCTATCATATGTCCATGGCAGAAGAAAAATATTCCAACAAAGAACTTGAGCGAATCCTGAAAAAGGCAATAGAAATCCAGGCACGGGAATCGTCCTCCGGGAATACGGAAACCGGGGAAACCGGTGTAGATCTGGAAGAGATTATCAATGTGGGCGACGAACTGGGAATATCCAGGAAGGCAATCAACCGGGCCATGATGGAGCTGGACAGCGGGAGCAACACTTCAAGCCGCATTCTCGGGGGCGATATTGAGTGGCGCCGGCGGGGTGATCTTCCGGTTTCAGCCGATGAGGAAACCCTGGAACGTCTCGGGGTGATCATCTCCAGGGAAATTGGCATTCCCGGCAACCTCTCCATAACCCGAAAACAGCTGTTCTGGAAAAGCAGTCAGATGATGAACGGAGACAATTCCTGGAACCTGCAAATATCCGTTCACAGCGGGAAGAAATCAATCTCAGTTGATATCCAGAACCGTCAGGGACTTCTGGCCGGTGGACTCTTCGGAGGTTTGGTGGGAGGCCTTGGAATGGGACTGGGTTTCGGTGTGGGATTCGGCGTAGGGCTGGGAGCCCTTCAATCCGGACTTTTCACCGCCATCTTCGTTCCCGCGGCACTGGCCGGCAGTTTTCTCCTTGCCAGAAGCATATTTTCCGCGGTCAGCTCACGGCGGCGGAAGAAGCTTGAAAATCTTTACAGCCAAATCACCGAGACTCTCCAACAGGAAGCATCAACACAATCCTGATAAAGAAGCAGCGGTATTAATGCTTCCATATGGTGGACAGTATTTTATATATAGTATAAAAACTATATAAAAAGTACTATACGGAGAGCATCATAATGTGGCAACTTCTTAGAACAGTAAAAAAACATCTCAGTGCGGCTATCGCAGTCTCTATGGCGGCGGGATTCCTGTTTGGACTTTTCAGCGGGGACGTGACCTACCTCAAAAACTGGATTATGCCGGTTACCATCATCATGATTTTACCCATGATGGTGACATTTCCAATCAGCAGTCTTTTTCGGCAACCTCCCACACTGGGCCTGGTTTCCGGCAATCTCCTTATCAATTTTCTTCTCATACCGGCCATTAGTCTGGCTCTCGGGCGGATGTTATTCCCTGCCGAGCCGGGATTTTTTCTGGGGATGCTGATGATCGGTCTCATACCAACCAGCGGTATGACGATCTCCTGGACGGGATTTGCAGGAGGAAACGTAAAAGCCTCTGTCAGTCTGATGGTGATCGGACTTCTTGCAGGAGCCGTGCTGGCCCCTCTGTATCTTATGATTTTTATGGGAAGCAGGGTGGAGATCAATCTCCTATCGATACTGAATCAAATTCTACTGGTGGTATTTATCCCCATGATTGCAGGGGCGCTAATTCGTCGCATCCTAATTGCGCGGGGATCTGAAGACCGATTTCATGGGTATTGGAAACCCCGGATCCCTTCAATATCCACACTGGGTGTGTTAGGTATTGTATTTTTGGTTGCTGCACTGAAAGCGGAGCAGCTTTTCGGTTCGCCGCAACAACTGATTTATCTGCTGGTTCCGGTTTTGCTCTTTTATGGGCTGCTGTATGTGACCGTGACAATGATCGGACGCCGATTTTTTTCAAAGGAAGATGGAATTGCATTAGTGTTTTCAACGGTAATGCGTAATCTTTCCCTATCGCTTGCCATTGCGGTAACTGCCTTTCCGTCTATCGGTTCCCAGGCGGCTCTGCTCCTGGCTCTGGCTTATGTGGTACAGGTTCAAAGCGCTTCTTTCTATGCCCGATTTGCCGGGCGGACTCAGGAAAAACACCAGGCAATGGGAGTGGCAACTTCTGCCCTGCCTGAGGCGGAATAACAAACGGCCGGCTGAAATCACCTTCAGCCGGCCGTTTTTTAATGGCGTACTTCATAGAAAATCCTTCCAGGAACCCATGAAGCAAGAGGGGGATATGTTTACAGCGACTTGTAGCAGAACCACCAGTCGTATCCGTCATAGCTATCCAGACGGGTTTTGGAATCCTTCTGGCTCTGGGGAGGTGGAATGATCACCTTGTCGCCGATAAGATCGTTGTTCGGCCAGTCTGCGGGTACCGCCACCTTGTTTTCATCCGAAAGTTTAAGGGCTTTTACTGCCCTTACAACCTCATCCATGTTGCGGCCGATTTCCTGGGGATAGTAAAGAGTAAGGCGTACCTTTCCGTTGGGGTCTATAATAAACACCGCACGTACAGTATTGGTTCCTTTTCCCGGATGCAGCATTCCCAGTTTGTTGGCAATGGTATCGTTGGCGGCGATTACCGGAAAACTGATGTCCACATCCAGTTTTTCTTCAATCCATTCAATCCATTTGATATGACTGAAAATCTGGTCCACAGACATTCCGATGAGCTTTACCCCTAAATCGTTGAATTGCTCGATCCGTTTTTGAAAGCTCACAAACTCGGTTGTGCACACCGGGGTGAAATCCGCAGGATGGCTGAAAACAACCGCCCAGTTACCGGCAAGATCTCCCGGCAGATTCATGGGGCCGTGAGTGGTTGATACTGACATCTCTGGAAAATCATCACCCAGCAAGGGCATGTTTACATTATGTTCTTCCATATTCTGACTCCTTATATGTGTTTATCTGTATTTAGCAAGAGTCGTGCCAATCATCGTGCTATTTGATCGTATTGTGTAAATGTTTGTATACGCGTGAGTTACGAAGATCCCTGGGTTCTGTTTTTTAGCTGGAATTCCATTAAACCGATATTTCGGTGTTGAAATCCACCGATATTTCGGTAATACTGATATTTCGGTGAAGGGGGCGGGATGGAAACCCATATTCTCAAGTACAACGGAGATCAACTGCTGGAAATTATTTTGGAAGCGGTCAGGGATGTTATCGATTTCGAGCTGGCTGTCATCCTCAGGCTCCACAGACAGGACCAACTTGTCGTCAGTAAGGCAAGCGGTCCCCTGGCGGGGAAAGAAATCGATAAATTTCACATTGATCTTCGCAAGAGAGGAGATATCGCACGGCTGATGAACAGCAATCAACCCTATCTTTTTGATGAGGAAGAGGAGCACATCGACACCTATGAAGGAGTCATTGATCTTCCCGATGGGCACAGCTGTCTGGTTGCCCCGCTGTATGTGAAGGATGACCCGGTGGGACTTATGACCTTTGATCATCGGGCCTGCGGTAAGTTCACCCCTTCGGTGGTGAAATTTATCGGAACAGTTTCCGGCCTCATTGCCATTATCCTGGCTCAATACGATTCAGGGAAATATCTGGACGGCATCCGCAAACACCTGATCCGGGAAAGAAACATTCTGCTGGGGGAACGCAGCCAAACCTTCGACACCCTTATCGGGGAGAGCACCCTGTGGCGGGGAGTGATCGAACAGGTGAAAACTGTCTCTCCCTCGGATTTACCCGTGCTGATTAACGGAGAAACGGGAACAGGAAAAGAGCGGGTGGCACAGGCAATTCATGAATTAAGCGACCGGAAAGATGGACCTTTCATCCCCCTCAACTGTTCCGCCCTCAATGCCGGTCTGGTGGAAAGCGAACTGTTCGGTCATGAGAAAGGAGCATTTACCTCGGCGGAGGGCCTCAGAAGAGGCCGCTTTGAGATGGCCCACCGGGGCACCCTTTTTTTGGATGAGATCGCCGATCTGCCTGCAGAAATTCAGCCCAAACTGCTTCGCACCCTCCAGGAAGGTACATTCGAGAGGGTGGGAGGCGAGAAAACCTTATCCAGTGATGTGCGGATCGTTGCCGCAAGCAACAAGGATCTTCGTGAGCAGGTTCGTTCAGGCCGCTTCCGGGAAGATCTTTTCTACCGTCTCAGCGTGGTTCCGGTGAATCTTCCCCCTCTTCGGGAACGGGAGCACGACGTTCTGCTTCTCGCAGAATACTTTCTTTCCCAACTCAGAAACAGCCGGGGGTATGGCGATCTGTATCTCAGTGAAGAAGCAGTGGAAGGAATGCTGGAATATCCCTGGCGGGGAAATGTGCGGGAACTTGAAAATATTATTAAGCGGGCCGCACTCTTCGTTCGCGATGGAAGAATCGCCTGCCGCCACCTGGGGCTGAAAAGCTTTGCGGATCTGGTCCCCCGCAGCTTAAATGAACCGAACACCCCGCCGGCACCGGACTCAGCCTTTCCCACCCTCCAGCAAATGGAAGCATCTCACATTGCCGCCGGCCTGGAACGCTGCCGGGGTAAAATTTACGGAGAAGACGGAGCTGCAGCTCTCCTGGGCTTGAAACCAAGCACCCTGCAAAGCCGGATGAAGAAGCTTGGAATATTCCGCTAATCCATTGTCTATTCTGAACCCTGCCAGCTCCTTGTCACATTTTTCGGAATCGCCACAATTGTCTGGTCGATCGGTTTCTTGCACCGCAGGCACGGTGCCACGGTGTTCCTGCTGATATGTATCGCGTCATTTCTTTTCGGCGGAGGCACAGGCCAAATAGTCTTTGTTATTCCAGCCTGGGCCTTCGGGACCAGGATGAATAGGTCCCTCCCGTGGTGGGACCGGGATTTAGGAAATGACTTTCGCAGGGAGCTTGCGCGCATTTGGCCGTACACTCCGGCTTTAGGGTGTGTCTGGATGATATTGGCGCTCTTCGTAAGCAATGTTGGATTTATTCCCGGGGTAGGAGATCCCGATACGGTTTTGAACATTACCCTGATTACCGTACTTATCAGCGCGGTTCTTTTTCCGCTATCGTTCATCAGCGCAATTTCCAGTCGGTTGGTGAACACATCCCATGCATAAAGAAATTCGCTATTAGGCTGAAGAAGCATGCCTATAGCACTGTACACTGGGATCAGCGGCATGCCGGCCGGAGCTTCTTCCGGAACCTGAATGCTATTCGTCGCAACTCAGTGGCACTGGATTTACAACAACAAAAGACCTCATGAAGCTTGTGGAGGGAAAACACCTAAGGCTGCTTGAGGTAAATACGCCTACTATTTGATACCCTGCAAAATGGGGTGACTACAAATATACCCCGTAGATCTGGCCTCCACGCAGCCTGCCACTATTTGTACAAGGCGGTATTGTACACCGGGATTCTGGGCTCAGGGAAAAATCTACTGGTGGTTCACTCAATCCAGATGGGGCTGGACCACGCCATCTGGCCGTTTTTCTGGCGTACCCGGACCCGGTAGCAATGGGGCTCTCGGTCGTATTTCCGATCGCGGAATTCCACTTGGCTGTGAAAGAGCTTTGAGGGAATTGCCTGATGAATCTTTGCCTTGTAGGCCATTCCAAACAAAACGTCTTTGCGATATAGATTTTCCGCATCCACGGAAAAGTGTTTCTGAATAAGTGTATTCGATTCCCGCCTGTCCCAGAGTACCGCGTTTTCCCGGCGGAGTTCAGAGAGAGTCGCTGTTCTCCGTTGACCATTAATTTCTATCTCAAAGCGGGTTCTCGGTCCGCCTTTGAGTTTGAGAACATAGCCGTTTTGCACCGGTCGATTCACCGTGTCCTGACCGCTGGTGCCTGAAAAAGTGAATTCACCTTTTTCTATGCTGTACTGCTGCCCGGCGCTGATGAAGCAGGAATAAGCCGCCATCACGGCTCCAGATCCGGTGGTACTTCCGCTATCGATGCAACGAACCCGGCCGTTCCAGCTTCGGGGCTCGAGCTCGATAACATTGGATGTGGGCCCCCATCCGTACTCTATGCGAACCATGTATTCATCATCTTCCGTGTCTTCATCTTTGCTGTTTTCATGGGTCTGACCAGAAAGTGGATCAGAGCCGAGGATGCTGAACCGATCCACAACAACTTCATCCCTGATGAAGTCGATGTAGTCGATGGCGTCCAGCGCTTCTACATTCACCGTGAATCTTGGAGAATCAGCCGGGGCAGGAAGTATTGAACCCATATCTGCGCCGTCAGCCTGGAACTGCAGACCGATGCGGTCACCGGTGACCCCATAAACCCGTCGGGCGGCGAACGCTTCCCACAGGGCATCGCGGGTCAGCTCGGCGGCCCACACTCCGGCGAGTCCTTGGCCGTATATCCCCGGTAAGGGTCCCCAGTTATCGGTGGAGCCTACGATTCCAATTCGGCGCCCACTTGCGATGGCGGCGCTGATGCTCCCGTTGGCCTGATCAGGTCCGAGGAAGGGGTTGCTGCGCAGACCGCCGCCGAAGGATTCACCCTCGGAGCTTCCATGGATAGAGTAGACCTCCGCAAACGGCGACAGATAATCATCCTGCATATCCCAATTCTTGCCCCTGAATCCGGCGATGTACGCAGTATGGTGGGGAATAGCGAATGCCCGATGATCCCGTAAACGGGCATACAGCTGTTCGAGGGTATCTTCCCGGTACAGCGGCGGATCATCCTCATTGTAGAAAACATTGTGATCGCCCCAGGTTCCGTCACCTTGCCATTCATATCCCGGAAAGGCGACGAAACTACCGTCCCGATGGATCGCCGCGATGGCCGTTTTAAGCTGATTCCATTCCACCTCGATCTGCCCGGGAGATTTCCACTCTTCCACATTTAGCGGCTGGCGGCCCTTGTCCTGGGAGGGATGCCCCCCCTTTTTAAAGGCCGGCGACGTATAGGGATAATAGGCGGCACTGTAAAAATCAAGATGAGATGCGGCAGCAGCAAGATGCCGATCCAGTGAAAAGTCCGGGTCCGGTGCCTGAAATGTATTATCATGGGTCTCACCCCAGTAGAGTTTATTCATATCGAGATCCTTTTTTATGCTGTTTCGCGGTCCTATCCCTTCAACCCCGATGAAGCGATGGATTGGACGATGTATTTCTGTGCGCTTAAAAAGAACGCAATCAGCGGGATCATACCCAGTACGAGGATGGGAAGTGCCATATCCCATTGGGCTTTGTACACGCCGAAGAAGCTGTTGATTCCCAGGGGAATCGTATAGAAATCCCGATCATGCTGCAGAATAAGCAGGGGTAGCAGAAAATCGTTCCAAACCCACAGGCTCTGGAGAATCATAACGGTGGTAGTCATGGTCTTTAGCTGGGGAAAGAGAATCCGCCAAAACAGCTGAAAATCATTGCACCCATCAAGCATGGCGCTTTCATCGAACTCCACCGGCACGTAATTGAAGTATCCCCTGTACAGAAATACTGTCAACGGCATGCCGAAGGCCCAGTAGAGCACTGATAGCCCAATGGGGTTGAGCATGTTAAAACGGTTGGCAACCACCACCAAAGGGATCATTATTGCCTGGAACGGAATCACCATGGCGATAATATAGCTTCCATACATAATTCCGCTCAATCTGGTTTTTACCCGGGCAAGTTTCCATGCCGCCATGGCACCGAGTATCGCCATACCGCCGATTCCCAGTATGGTTACCACCAGGGAATTGAAAAACACCTGGCCGAAGCGTACCCGCTGCATCCCCTCCAGATAATTGGAAAAATTTACTGTCTCGGGCATTGCTGAGGCATCGAGAATTATTTCACTGTAGGATTTCACCGAATTGGTCAGAACGAAGTAAAAGGGCGACAGGATAATCAGCGCCACAACAACGGTAATAATATAAAATAGGATTCGAGTAGGATACATTGATTTCACAGGGTAACCTCCCGCTTTTGAGTGAAACGCACCTGCAGGAAAGAGAGAATCGCCACGAAGGTGAAGAAAATCACGGCTTTTGCCGAACCGACACCGTAATTTCCGTACACAAAGGCTTCATTATATATATTGATCGCCAGCGATTCGGTAGAGCCGAAGGGGCCACCTCCGGTGAGGGAGTACACCAGACCGAATATCTTGAAAGAATTCGCTAAAATAATAAAAATACTTACGGTAAAGGCCGGAACGATAAGCGGAAGAGTAATTTTGGTGAACTGCTGCCATCCGTTGGCCCCGTCGATGGTCGCTGCTTCGTATAAATGCTCATTCACACTGTTCATAGATGCGATATATATCAGCATGACATAGCCCGCCTGCTGCCATACGAATACGATCACAATGGCCCAGAACGCGGTGTTTGGTTGACCGAACCAGGAGATGTTTTCGAGCACCCCGCCGATGGAAGGCAACGCCTGGGCAAAGATAAAACGCCACACAAAACCAAGAATTATTCCGCCGATCACATTGGGCAGAACAAGGATCACCCGAATGAGCGAATTCCAGCGGGTACTCTTGTGGAATGTGACGGCATACATCAGTCCGAGGAAATTCACCAGGATACAGGACACGAGAGTGAACTGAAATGTAAAAACAGTGGATGTAATAAAGCCCTCATCTTCGGAAATGACCCGGATGAAATTACTCAGACCGACGAATTCGAGATCCCGTGATATACCATTCCATTCGGTAAGAGAGTAGTACCCCCCAAAAAGAAACGGGACTATCATAAATAGCAGGAAAATCGCAAAGGGAAATGCCGTGTAGAACCCGAAGCTGTTCAACAGGCGGTTTTTCATCGTCGAAAACAAAAGAACCTCCAAAAAACCCGACAGCGAAGAACGCCGTCGGGTATAAGCCGTTATTAATCTGCCAGGGATTGCCATTCCTCGTCGAGTCTAACCAATGTTTCTTCAAACGATCTGCGACCGGCGACGAATTCCTGAAAAAATTCCGCTGCTGATTGGGTGTAGCCCTGGGGAAAGCGACCGAATACCCATGGAATGGTTTTTCCTTCCAGCGAATAGGCCAGAATATCATTGCTGATTCCACCTGCGAATTCTGCGTCGAAGTGATCGTAGGCAGGAATAGAATTCAATGTTGTAGCCAATTCATTTTGGCCTGCAGTCTCATTAAGGAGCCAGTTAAGGAAGATCCGTGCTTCGGCATTCACCTCGGAATCTTCACTGACGACAAAGTACCAGGGAATACCTACAGGGATGCCGCCGGTTCGGCTGGCATCATCGGTAATAGCCAGCGGCACCAGCCCCATATCCATATCGGGGTTCGCATCGAGTATCGCGGCTTCCTTCCAGTTTCCCTGCTGAATCATTGCGCCTTGACCGGCGGCAAACAGTGATACCTGCATATTGTGGTCCTGGGCAAGGGGATCTCCGTCGGTGTTTTCAACGACGAGATTGATTAACTGTTCCAGGTCCTGGAAATATTCGTTATCGGCGATACTGGCGCTACCGCTGTTCAAGCCTTCAATAAAGGCCATGGGATCATCCTGGACGGCGAAGGGTACATTTAGCTGATGCATACCGATCACCCACCAGGTTCCATATCCGGAAACGAAGGGGGTTATGCCGGCGCTATTCAGTTTATCCACAGCGTCGCTGAGTTCGGAGAAAGTATCCGGTACTTCATCGATACCCGCCTGGGCAAACAGATCCCTGTTATAGATGTAGCCGTACCCTTCGATTGATACGGGTAAGCCCATCAATTTGCCGTCTACATACGCGCTGTCATCCGCAATGGGAAGGAAGTGATCAACTACATCCATATCAGACAAGTCATCAAGGAACTCGCCGTAGAGTGCAAAGTCACTGGGACCATCAATCATAAAAATGTCCGGGAGCGAGTTAGTCTGTGCCCGGCTGGCGAGAATCGGCCGGTGATCGGTCCCGCCGCCGACGACTTCATAGTCTATGGTGATATTCGGGTAGTCTTCATTAAACTTGGCAACCACCGATTCCATCGACTCGCCCCACACCGACTTACCGGCGATAAAGAAATTGACCGTCTTCTGCTCCTCCATACTTTCGGCGGATTCACCTCCACCCGCCGCAAAGAGGGTGCCTGCGATTACGAAAAACAGTATGAAACAGATACTCGCTTTTCTCATTTCCTAACTCCTCCTGTGGAATAGGTTATTCAATCCCGCATTTCACGGGTTGACCGCTGTTTTGTATGGAGTCCTGAGCCGCCAGCACCATATCCAGGGATACATATCCGTCCCGGGCACTAGCCACCGGCGCTACTCCTTCGTAAAAATGCCGAAGCGCTCGAATCAAGTCCCTGTCAGCTCCGAAGTGGCTGGTCTCGAATTCGTCACCCCGGCAATCGATTACTTCTGTTTTATTACCAAAGTCAGAATGGACTGTGACTTCGCCGCTATGTCGGTTTACTGTGATTTTTCCTTTTTCACCCAGGAGCAATAATCGCTCCTGATCTTTTGTATCCGGACCGAAAATGCTGAAGAACAGAGAGGCTTTGATTCCCGACGGATATACCACTGAAACCAAGGCATGATCGACGATATCAGAACCCGGGGCGTAGACACAGGTATCAATTTGGTGCAGTTCCTCTGTGGCGTTTTTCCATGAATCCAATTCGAGAACATGGGCGCCATCAGAGACTTTTTTTGGATCTCTGCGGTATGGACAAACCCGGCGGCATACCCTGCAAGAAGCCGGAGCGTTTTGTTCAACGGGGAAAACTGTGCTGCGCCCGCCTACCGCGGTGATTAATGCAGGATACTCACCGGCCATCCAGTTAAAAGCATCGAAATGATGGGAGCTTTTATCGTTGAGGGCACCGCCGGACCAGCGACGGCGCCGGTGCCAGGTTTGCAGGTAGCGGCTGTAAGGGATGACAGAAGTGATTTCCATCATCTGTAATTTCCCAATGACCCCGCTTTCCAGCAGTTCCTTTGCCTTTATCCAGCTCTTTTCATATCGCCTTGTAAAGCCCATTATCAGGGGGTTATCCCGAGCTGATGCGACGATGGCTTCGGCGTCTTCCCGGGTTACCGAGATAGGTTTATCGAGGTAGACTTTTTTTCCCGCATTCAGGGCCTTTATTGCATAGTTTCGATGTTGATTAGTGAAGTTTGTTATAAGGATGATTTCGCACTCACCGTCATCCAGCATCTCGTCGTAACCTGCGTATGCCCGTACCCGGCGTGCTGATCCCCGCTTGGCGTACAGTTCTTCGAGATGCTTCTTTGCCTCCGCCGAGCGCTTTTGTATGAGATCATAGACGCCCGAAACCACAAGGCCGGTTTCTTCGGTCAATGCCACTGCGGCTTCTGCAAGACAGTACACTCCGCGTACCCCGGCTCCAACGATGCCGATTCCGATTTCCCTCATGAAAATAAGTATAGCACCGCTCACTCAGGGAGATGGTATATTAATTTCCTATACAGGGTATAAGAAAATGTTATATCCTGTATGATGTAATGATAGACAATCTTCTGCGATTCAAGCGGGTGGTTGAAGCCGGCAGTATAAACAAGGCGAGCCGCTTGCTCTACGTTAGCCAACCTGCGCTCTCCCAGTCGATTAAAATGCTGGAACAGCATTTCGGGGTGAATATCCTTGAGCGGCATTACTCAGGAACCAAGCCCACCATATTCGGTGAGATCGTCTATCAAAGCGCCTGTGAAATTGAGCGGAATTTCCTCGAACTTAACCAAAAGCTTCTGGCCGAAAAACGGAACAGAGCCCGGGGTTCTATGGATAATGAAATTGCCATCGGATGCAGCACCATCTGGAACGATTTTCTACTGCCCGACGCCATGCGCTCATTGGACTTATTGAAATCCTGCACCCTCAACGTTACCGTAGATACTTCAGAGAATCTCCTGTCCGATTTGATTAGTGGAGTGGAATATGATTTTGTCCTCTGCAGGATCCTTGAAAATAAAAAAAATCATCAACTGGAATCCATTCCGCTGTTTAAAACACAGGCGGCGGTATTCACCAGCAAGCGCCATCCGCTTTTTTCCCGGGAGATCGACAAGGAACAGCTTCAGGAATTGAAATGGATAAAGATTAAGAGCATGCCGGTGCTCCCCCACCAGGAACTGACTCCCGCAGGTGCGGAACTTTTTCCCGAAAGTTTTTTTCCGCCAAAAATCGCCTATGAAGTTGAGGATCTGATGGCCGCTATTCAGCTCATCACCGAGAATTACGCGGTGTTACTTCCCTTGGCAATTGAAAAGCTGATGGCTAAATACGATGTAGTTCCACTGCCGTTTCCCAAGGCCCTGACTAAAAGCTATTGGCAGGGAATAATTTTCCCCCGGGAAACCGAGCTTCCTCTGAATATTCTTGAAGTAATGAACAAAATTCAACTGTTGTATAGCGGAAATCAGAAATTCTAAGCTGACGGTTTTTTGCCTGGAGGGAACAACTGTAGTATAGTTCTCTTAGACCGTCGATGATTCCCCCGGTCAATTACCCCATCGACGTGTTTCAAGGAGGATATTCCCTTGGCACTTACATCGATGCAGACCCAGCTTTCCTTCGTGATCCTGGGCATGCTGGTTTTGATCACTGCCACAAATATTAAAACCGAAATCATCGCCCTATTGGTTCTGGTCGTCCTCGCCCTTAGCGGAATGGTTTCCAGCAGGGATGCCATTTCCGGATTCGGCAGTCCAGTTGTAATCACTCTGATGGGCTTATTTATCATTGTCAGTGCTTTGGAAAAGTCGGGTATCGTCAACTGGATCGCCCGGCGGCTCAACACCCTGGGGCGAGGTTCAGAAGGAAGCTTGATCATTGTGTTCATGTCAGCGGCGGCACTCCTGTCGCTGATCATGAACAATGTTGCCGCCGGAGCTGTGCTTCTGCCGGCGGCGGTACGGGTGGCGAAAGTTTCCGGGGTCTCCGCCGGGAAACTGCTCATGCCCATGTCATTCGGTACCCTTGTGGGAGGAATGGCCACATATTTCACCACAGCAAACATTCTGATGAGCGAGCTGCTGGAATCCCGGGGATTTCGGGGGTTAAATATGGGTGATTTTTTTCCCGTCGGAGGCCTGATAGTCATCGCCGGAGTCATGTATATGCTGATTTTCGGCAGGAGGCTGCTTCCTGATGCATCAGAGGATAATTCTCAATCTGGCAGTTCCCTGTCGGATCTCAATCGAACATACGAGATTCCCCAACATCAATGGCTCGTGGAGGTATCACCGAATTCACAGCTTGTTGGGAAGACGATAGCCGCCTCAAAAATCCACTCAGCCATGGGACTAACCATCACCGCGATTCAGCGCAGACCGAGGATCGTTTCGATTCCCGGACCGGATGAAGTAATCCGCAAAAATGATAGACTGCTGCTCGTCGGAAAAGCAGAGGCGATCCGCGAGTTAGGTGAATGGGGCACCACTATTTTAGATCGCCAGTCCGTGAGACCTCGAAGAAAGCAACTCCTGGTGGAGCCAATCGAAATCGCCGTCGCCCCCCGGTCCGAAGCCATTGGCAAAACCCTCAAGCAGATCCGTTTAAACAGAAATTTCGGTATTCTGGCCATAGGTATCTGGAGGGACGGTGTAAGCTACACCGATTCCGTTCGCGACATCCCCCTGCAAATCGGAGATGCGATCCTTGTTGCTGCCAACTCCGACAGCATTGAAAAACTCGCCATGAATCCAGACTTTATTCTTCCCGCCGGCATGTATTCCGAACGTCCGGTCGACCGCAGAAGAGCACCTCAGACCTTGATTATCTCCGCAGCTGCCTTGCTCGCGGGCATATTCGAGCTTACCGACCTCCCCATAGCCATGCTCCTCGGTGTCGTGGCTCTGGTACTCAGCGGCTGCATCAGCGTCAGGGAGATGTACGATGCCGTGTCGTGGAAGGTGATTTTCCTGGTTGCGGGAATGCTGCCGCTGAGCTATGCGATTTCCGATTCCGGGCTTGCCCAAATAATGGGCGCGAGCATTGTTGAAGCTCTATCAGGCGCAGACCCGTTGGTACTTATTGGCGCAATGATTCTGTTCACCATGGTAGTCGGCCAGATTATCGGTGGCCAGGTGACCGCCCTTCTGGTGGGGCCGGTAGCCATAACCGCTGCCGTCCAGTCGGGTATTGATCCCCGGGCCATCTCCGTGGCGGTTGCCATGGCTTGTTCCATGGCCTTTCTCACTCCCATCGCCCATCCCGTAAATGTCCTGGTACTCGGTCCGGGGAATTACCGCTTTTTGGATTTTCCCAAAGTGGGCATTGGTATTACCATCACTACGATGGCCGTCATGCTATTGGGATTGAGATTTATTTGGGGTGTATAGGTGGGACAGGAGACCATGAAAATGAAGGAACTGCTGATATACCTCAATGAGATGAGACAGTACAAGATCTGCACGCGAAAGCTATGGGCATTAAAGGCATCCGGGGATCTTCCCTTTATTCAGAGAAAGCCTAGGAAAGAATGCTTTTCGAAAGAAGACTTCGTTGATTTTTATTGAAGTATTATGAAGATATATGCTTATTATAAATGGAATTATGATGCTTTTCGATGAAGTTTACTGAACTTGGTTGAAAGCCCCAGAAGTCTACTGAAGTACCTTCCTTGGTGACATTAAAATACACCCGGTCCTCTCTGTAAAATGCTGAATAGAAGGAGATGAACCGAAATGGGGACTGTCCAAGAAGTTAGAGCAGCCTCTACTGTTTTACATTAACCCGCTCGCAATCATGTGCTAGAATTTCCCATGCCCAAGGGAATAAGCGATACATCAACCTTCAAACACTGACTACCGGATTACTGAAAATGCTAGGGCGAGTTTCGAGGCCTATGTCGCCCAGATAAGAAGCGCGTTGGGGTAATCATGCAAAAAGGTGTCGGCGAAGATGCTATTGTTTCTTAATCTCAATCTCAATCTGAAAAACCCAAAGCGTTTTTTTCCCGACGATTGCAATAGCTGAAGTGTATTGGTCGGTATAGCGAGGTAGACCGAGCAAAGGTAATCTCACGAACTGTATATCTTAATCATGGTCACTCAAAAAAAATCCAGCCATCATTCCGCTCAACAGTTGGCGGCTCTCAGAATCGTCGAGTAATTCACGGGGAATTAATTGATTGTGGGCCAAATCCGATAGGCCATGGATGTAGGCCCATGCCGATATTGCATAGAGTTGTGTTTTTTGCTGACGATATTTCACCGGCAGTTTCTGCGAAATTGAATTCTCTAGCAAACCGAAGCTTTTCGAGGCTTCGGTTTGCAGTTTGGGATACTTATGAAGTTCATTGGCCGGAATGTAAAACATTGCTTTATATAAAGCGGGATGGTCCAAAGCGAAATTCAAGTACGAAAGGCCTATATCCTCGAGAGTAGGTGTTCCTGAAGAGGAATCCATCATTGATGTCGTCAGCAATTGAAAGCCCCTACATGCAACTTCCGAGAGCAACTCAAGATTATCTTTTATATGCCGGTAGGGTGCTCCGGGAGATATTCCGATTTCCTTCGCCAAAAGTCGAATACTGAGATTCTCCGGTAATGTGCCCTGGTTGATGGTATCGAATGCCATAGATATTAAGGTCTCTTTTAAGCTGCCGTGATGGTACGGCTTTTGTTTGTTCATACATAAGTTTTATAGCATCTTGACATTAAAGTAAATACTGTTTACATTAAATGTAATCACTGATAACATAGGAGGTAATTATGAAAGTGACTTTATTAATCACGGGTATTCTTCTGATCGGAGCCTTGGTGAGTTGTGGCACGGTGGATCCGAGTATCCTCCAGGAGCATTCGGGAGAATATGTTGAGCGAATAATTTGGGTGGGTTTTGGCGAAAGCTATCTATATATCGATGAAGAATGGCAGAGGTCACCGAGCTTTGACTATTCATTCATAGTGAAACAGAATCGCTTGGAAAATCGATGGGAGAGCCATAAAATTCAAAACCGTACGGCATCGGACTATGATGGCTTAGCCGGTCCGGCTGATCAGCAACACTCATTTATCATCCAATATCACGCGGAAGAAGAAGGTCGTATTCCTTTTGATTTGACTTCTACCTATGG